>DPKF01000177.1 GCA_003542655.1 Holosporales bacterium | reverse complement strand
CGTTTTAATCCCGAATTAGGGTTTAAAGAGTTGTAGAGTAGGTGATAGAATCAATAGCATCGCAGGTTGCACATAGTACGTGCCAGTCGCTGTGCTGTGTTTTGCATTTTGTACAGTTCCAAGCTGTGTCTGCTTTTAAATCTGGATAGTGTTTTTTTGCGTCTATCAAAATATTTAATTCTATGCAAGCTTTTTCTAAAAGATGAACACCACGTGGGGTGGGGTTCTTTTCTAAAGCGCTCTCTGCCCATTTTTTAGCTTCAGCCCACAGGTGTGCATTTACGGCCAACGCACTTAAAAATAAACAAACGTCATGATGATCTATATTTAATACGTTGTCACAAAAATGGTGATAGGATTCTGTTGGTGTTTTAAAGGGGCCGGTAGCGGCAATCAGGCTTAATAATTCAGGGTGGGGTGTATGCGATAGCGATTTAGTTAATAATTTATAGGCTTTATTATTTGATTCCTCATCTTTGTATATTTTAGCCAACTGAATAATACACCACGTAAAATCTTCTTGTTCTTCTATTGCTTTTTTGAACCAGATTTTAGCATCTGCCTTATTATTAAGGTTCAATGCTTTTTGTGCATTAAACGCATGGTGTAGCGCAACATGATGTGCCCATTGTTTTTTATCTATTAATTTAGAATATTTTTCATCTTTTAAGACAACAGTATGACCAGCAATCATACATTTTATATTGTTTTCTAAGATTTCATTGATAAGCCAGTTTGAATCATGGCGTAAGTGAATAGCTTTCTTTAATAAAGTTTGTGTTTCTAAAATTTTATTATTTTGTTTTGCTATTTCTATAAGGCCAAGTGTTGCAAGAAAACGTAATCGTTCTTCTTTCATCATTTGATTGAACAATGTTAACGCTTTGTCTTGTTGGTTTGCTTGCTGTGCTGCAAAAGCATTAATGACAAGCATGAGCAGGTTTTTTGGGGTTAGTGAGAATGCTTGCTCGGCAAGGTTTAATGCCTCTGTTGGTTGGCGTGCACTTACTGCTGTAAGCCCTTCTATAATCAAGTTCAACGCTTTTTCTGTTTGTTTTTTTTTCAAAAATTGTTGGTATTTTTCCGGAATTGCCCACAGATTTTTCCATAAGCTAGCGCATATTAATAGGAATAGAAAACTGCCGATTAAACCAACTATAAGATAAGAAATCGGCATTTCTATAACTGCATTATTCACTTCCAAGGTTGCCATACCTGTATAAGTTGTAACCGCTATGATAACTAAGGCAAGAATGGCGAGTAATATGGTTGTTTTAAGCGTTTTTAATAAGGTCATTGACTGTAAGGCCCTTTAAATTTTCTAACATTTTGGATGGCTTCATCATGTTCTATTTTTTCTTTTGCATGTTTAATCCAGTTATCTACATCTTTATGGTGTGCATAAGATTTTAATATGTCTATTGCACTCTTAACGTCATCTTGATCAAAAAGCCGCTTAGCTTTTATGAAGTCTTTTTTTAATTGCATTCTGTTTGGTTGCTGGCTATTTCTTATTTGAATATTACCTGTAATGCTTTTTATAAGACCATTCTTACCTTTTTGTGCATTTGATGTGACCATGGTATCTTTTAAAATATCACGCTGCATTTGGTCGAATTCAGCTAGTAATTCTTCATTTGATTTTATTTTTTCAAAGTTTATTTTTCTAATGTTAGCAATAATATCTTTGAATTCATCTGATAAGTTCAATTTTCCAGCATGTTCATAAAACTTTAACAGGGGCTTGTCTTCTGCAAGAGCGGCTAAAAATTGAGCATAAAAGACGCTTGCATCCATGCTTATTTCATTGTTTTTGTCTGCTGAAATGTTGTTATCTAGGGGTTCGGTAGTCTTATTATTATTTTGTTCAAAAATAAGAGTGTTTATTTTATTATTCAGGACTGCAATTTCAATTTGCATATCTGTTTTTATCTGATCAATTTCCTGCTTTAAAGATGCAATTTCATTCATTAAAATCTGTTTACTTTTCGTATCGTTATGTAAATCTACTATCGTTTGGTTAAGTGAATTCATATCTGTTTCAAGATGTTGTATTGTTTGAATCTCTGGAAATAATTTTGGGCGCCACACCTTAACGGAGGCAACTATTACGATTAACATACCGAGTGATATGACGAGTCCGGATATCATAATAAATATGAAGGAAGTCTGTTTTACTTGAGGTTGTGTATTGCTCTCTCTTTTTTCTATAGGATTCTTGAGAGCTTTAGACAGCCTTGGTATTTCCATCTCTATTTTTTTATTTTCAGACTGGTTCATAGGTGTTTTCCTTATGAATAAAGTGAACTAAATCATTTGTTGAGTGTATGACTTTTATGTTTTTCCACAACACATTGTCAGTATAGTGCAAAGCCCTTTCAGCTGATAAAGCAGGTAACACCCAAACAGCGTGACATTTTTGTAAGGTACTAATTAAATTGTGTGCCGTTACATCTTTAATAAACAAATCGTAACTTTGCTTGGAATAAAATACAATAGTTTTTGTTGTTTTAGCATTTAAAACAAGGTGTAAATTGTTTTGAATAGGTGTGGTTTTATAAATAACGCGTTGTGTGCAATGAATACCATAATTTTCAAGAATATTGTGAATGGGTTGTTTTATGGTTTCGCCACAAAGGTATAATAATTTGCGCCTGCTGTGATGTGTATCTTTTACAACGTTGATAAGATTTGAAACATTACGTGTGCTTGATGTACGTGTTATGTAACCGTTGTTTTTTAAAATATATTCAGTGATGGCGCCTACACAATAATATGTTGATTCTGGTGCAAACTTATATTTCAGAATCATCTTGGCTGCATATTGTGATGTAATAATATAATCATAGGCATCTGCATTTTTTATTTCTAATGCATGGTTGATTTCCTCGTAACGCATAACCGGTAAATAGGTTATGAATTTTGAGGGTAGCTTTTCTTTTAGCAAATGACAATTTTCAAGTGGGCGGGTTATAACAAAATGTGCTGTCATAACATATTTTTTCTCTCAAAAGATTGATTCAATATATGCATGAAGTCTGCTTTGTTCATGCCAGGCCTTATGGCGTGTTCTATCGTCACGTTTACGGTTCCTGGTTCCTTAAATAATGTGCGTCTGCGCCAGAATAGGCCTGTGTTTAAAGAGATGGGAATAACAGGGCAATTTAATTTTTGATATAAGAAAAATATGCCTGGTTGGCAATTTATTGGATCTTCGGGCATATTTCTACGGCCTTCTGGGTATATGAAAATACTGCGTTTCAGTGACATGTTCTGCTTTGCTTTGTCTAGCATGTGACGGATAGCAAGTATCCCCCTTTTTCGATCAACAAAAATTGAATTTAAGCGTAAATGATATAATCCTATGAGGGGAATATAGAACAGTTCTTTTTTTAAGACAAGGGCAAATCTATTAAGGAAAAAGTAGGGGAGAATAGTGTCTAAGGCAGATTGATGTTGGCATGCAAAAATAACGGGACCATTTTTTGTAAGGTGCTGAATGTGTTGTAAATTATGAAAATTTATTTTTAAGCCCACGATTTTCTTCAGAAGCAATAATGAAATTTTTGCCCAGAGATACCCAATTTTTTCTAAAAAAACACGTGGAAATATCCAGATGAACGGAAGGCACACCAGTAATAGACTGCAAGAAAAACTATAGAAGATAAGGTCAAATATTATAGATCTGATTTTGTTCAAAATAGTTATTTGTATATTAGCTTCTGAAGGTTACTATAAAATAATTTTCTGGTGTTGTGTAGTAATATACATCTGCTTGTTAAATTTTCTTTAAGTGCTGCATTTAATATTATCTTATCCTTCTATAAATAAAGTAGGAGATCACAGTTAGACACGGTATAACAAATTTATAGCTTGTGAGAAATGGATACTTGGAGAAAAAACCTAAATTTTTTCTATGGTATTTATCATTGCTATCTGGACCCTCAATATTTTGTCTAACGGGTATGTTAACAATATTATACGGAACAGATTGAGACTGTTCATCTGTTAAAGACTTTTCTTCTGGATCAGGTCTAAAAATGCCTGCAAGTTCATTTGCAGATCCTATTTCTGGTTTTCCGCAGTCATGCCAGTCCTCATCACTACTTGCGCATGCAATGCTGCAATAAAAAGCCATACATAAGATAAACTTCATAATAACTCCAAAAATAAGTTTACAGTATTAGAATGACTATTTTTTTATCATAAGGTCAAGCAGTTAGATATAATTAAATTATTTTTTTATTCACTAGTGACGACTGTCTTTTCTAACGTTATAGTAATAGTATGCTTAGAAAAATTTCCACATGGTTTAATCAAAACCACAATCAAAATTATACCCATCAGGCGGATATGCCACAGTATAAGTATTGTGACTACCAAGGCTGTAATAAAGAAGGTATACATAAGGCGCCACGGGCTGCCCAACAGATAGCCAATCATCATGATAACAGTCAATGGTACTGGTTTTGTTTAGATCATGTGCGTGAATATAACGCATCTTGGCGTTTTTATAACGGGATGACAGAAGAACAAGCGCAACAATCTGTTTACGATGATCAACATTGGAATAGAGAAACCTGGGCAATAGGTTCTGATGCATCTGCAGCAGCTTATATGACGCAACCGTATATGTATCAAGACCCTTTTCAGATGTTTGCACACAATCAAAATGGTCATAATATTCAACTAACGCAAGAACAACTTGAGTCTTTAAACATTTTGAAATTGTCTTATCCATACACATCTGATCAATTACAATCGGCTTATCGTACATTTGTAAAACGGAATCATCCTGATTTAAAGAAAACGAAGGCTTCAGAAGAAAATATTCGTGCTATAAATAATGCCTGTCAAGTTTTAAAAAATTTATTAGAAAGAGAAAGAACATGTTAACGGGACAAAGTTTTATACCAGAAGGCCGTGTTAAAAACATTATTATCTTACTTCATGGTTATGGAGCGAGTGGTGATGATTTATTTGATATTGGCATGACATTATCTGACAATCTTCCAAATACGGCAATATATGGCCCTAATGCACCAAACGCCTTTGAAATGGGCGGCCCTGGGTACCAATGGTTTGGACTGCCAGATTTATCAAGCACCACTTTAGAAGATGGAATACATAAAACGCTTCCAATACTATTAGATTATATCGATATACTGGTTGAAAAACATAATATTTGCCATGAAGATGTTGCTTTGGTTGGCTTTAGCCAAGGTTGTATGATGGCGCTTGCTAGCCTTTATCACAGACCGCTTGCTGCAGTTGTTGGTTTATCTGGCATGTGGGTTAAACCTGGTGAACCTGAAGTTGAAAACGAAACCCCCGTACTGTTGGTCCATGGTACACATGATATGATTGTTCCTTTTTCCACTATGGATTTTTCACAAATGATGTTAGAACGGGATGGTTTTCCTGTTGAAACTTTATCAAGGCCAGGCCTTGGACACGGTATAGACAATTATACAATTGATGCTATAGGTGAATTTTTAGAGCCTATACTTTTA
>DPKF01000165.1 GCA_003542655.1 Holosporales bacterium | reverse complement strand
TCTAAACAACCACCTTTCAGATTAACACTGCCCTTAATTTTATCACTTTTAATGAAAGCACGTTTGTCGGTAATAGCAGCTTCTCGGTCTAAGATGAGGGGCTCAGTGGTCTTTATCGTTTCTTTATCACTAATGTCGACTGTAACTTTTTCCGTTTGCTCAACTTGTGCTGGAATATTCTTCGTTCCAAAGAAATGATCCCAACCAACAAAAATACCAATAGATAAGACAAGGGCTAAAATAAAATTTTTCTGTTCTGCCATTAAAAATCTTTATATAATTATTCATTAATACTGCATATCTTAGCATAGAGAGCATTTTTTAGAAAGTAATTCTTAGTTTAAAATAATTTAAAAATTTTTGCTCTATTTACCAAATCTTAACTTTTCTTTTATATCCTGAAGGTAAGGACCTAAAAAATAGGATTCAAAGTGAGTAGTAAAAAAAGATTTTTTTTAGTTTATGTGTCGCTTCTAGCACTGGCTAATAGTGTGCATGCAAATGACGGTGCTAATGGAGCAGCCGGCGTTATTCAAGCATTAGGCGATATCATTGGTAAATTTGCCCCTAATAAAGATGATAAAGACAATGGTATGCAAGGTGGCCTAATGAACTTAGGCGGTTTTGGTCAGCAGGGTATGATGCAAAACGGTGTACAGCCTGTCAATTTTCAAGGCATACCGGTCATGAACCAAGGTTCTGGTTTTAATGGGCAAATGGGTAATTATAATAATTCAATGGGTGGTTTTGGCGGACAACAGCAAATGTTGGGTGCAAATGGACAACAGGCTTTCAATCCAATGACAGGACAACCTGCATCATTTCAACAGGGGATGAACCCAGGTGGCGCTATGGCTGGCTTTAGTGCACAGCAGCAAATGCCTGGAACGCCTATGATAATTGATGGACAACCCGTTATCGATCCAAGCACAGGTCAATCTGTTCTTGTGCCACAACCAGGAACTATGAACCCAGGTTCACCAATGATTGGTGCAAATGGACAGCCTATTATTAACCCAACAACGGGACAACCTGTTCTTGTTCCTCAACCAGGGATGCAACAAAACGGTATGGGTGGCGTTTTCGCAGGGCCAATTGATGAAAGTGTTCTTGCTAATCCAACATTAAATCCGCAATTATATGAACAGATTATGGCAGAAGCACAGAAAGATCCAAAATTAGTAGATGCTTTGGCAAGAGTAAAAGAAGAATTAAATGAAGAAGATGCTAAACTAGTGCGGGCAACACTTTTAAAACCTATTTTACTGCGCATGAATTTAAGTCAAGCCCAGGAAGCACAGATGTTACAGGCACAGCAAATGCAGCAACAACAAGCAATGTCACAAGCAAGCGCCGCCGCACGCTTTGCTGAACAACAACGCATCAGAACAATTGAAGCCGAAATTGCAAGATTAGAACAAGAAAATAATCAAATTATTGCTAATCTAAAACGTCAAGGTGTATCACAAGAAGAAATTAATACAATTGTTTCAAAAAGTCGTCAAGATGGCGCACGTATTGCAGGAAATGCCAACCCCTTAGCAGGGATGCCGCAAATGCCAAACGCAATGAATAACCCAGCATTCGGCACCCCACCTGAAATAGACCCAAATGCTATTACTCCATTGGGCGTAGCACAACCTCAAGCCGGTGGATTACCCGCTTTCCCAGGAACATTTGAACCACAGCCGCAAGCAGGTGGATTACCAGCCTTCCCAGGAATGGGTGAACCACAGCCGCAAGCAGTTGAATTGCCGGCCTTCCCAGAATTGGGTGAACCTCAGCCGCAATCAGGTGGCCTACCGGCCTTCCCAGGAATGGGTGAGCCAGAACCTCAAGCAGATGGCCTACCACAAATGCCATTTTAAACAGATCAACAGCAACGAACCGATCTAAATTATTTTTAAGCTTAATTTAGATACGGTCGGATCAGCCTCTATAATTTTGACAGAAAGTGTTTGTCCTAATTGATAGACCTTTCTCGTTTTTCTACCAACAAATTTATGCTGTGTTTCCTCTAACGTGTAATAATCATCATCCAATTCACGAACGGATACAAAACCTTCAGCACTCGTGCCCTTTAATTTAATAAAAATACCAGACTGGGTAACGCCCACGATGTTGCCGTTAAAAATTTTTCCTGCATCTTTTTGTAATAAATGAATGGCGTATCTTTCTTTAACACTGCGCTCTGCAATTGCGGCACTGCGTTCTGTTTGGGAAATATGCTCTGAAACACTATTCATATCGCCCAAATCAGGGATTGGATAGGACTTTTCATCCAAGTTTAAGGCATTCACTAAACTGCGGTGGACAACTAAATCTGCATACCGACGTATGGGAGAAGTAAAGTGCGTATAATGAGACAAACTAAGGCCAAAATGTCCTAAATTTTCAGACTGATAAAGCGCTTGTGATTGACAACGCAAAACAAGTTCTTGAATTTTATCTTGGTTTTCATCACCTTCAGCCGCTTTTAAAATCTTATTAAAAAGATGTGGCGTTAACTGCTGCTTTTTAGGCACCTTGTGCCCAAGAGATGTTAAAACATCCGTTAAACTTTCATAACGTTTTTGATCAGGCGTTTTGTGATTGCGATAAATACTTGTATAACGTTTTTTTAACAAAACTTTAGCAGCGCATACATTTGCTAAAATCATAAATTCTTCGATAATTTTATTACTGATACGCTCTTCAGATTCTTCAATCTGTTTTGGTCTGCCATTTCCATCAAAAATTATTTTGTATTCAGGGATTGAAATATTAAGCGTTCCCCTAATTTTACGTGCCTGATCTAACGATTTATAAGCGCCATAAAGATTGTCAATTTCTGTCTTCACAGGCAAACACATTGCATCATAAGTTCCATCAATACCATCTTGAACCTGTTTATAGGTTAACCGCGCGCGCGACGTTATTAAAGCCCGGCAAAACTTAAAATTAGAAGGCTTTCCTTTTGAATTAATGATCATTTCTACAGCTAACGCAAGTCGGTCTTCATTGGGGCGCAGCGAACATAAATCATTAGACAATGAAACCGGCAACATGGGAATAACGGTATTTGGAAAATAAACGGAATTTCCACGCTTCAATGCCTCAATATCTAAGGGCGTTCCCGGTTCTACGTAATAACTAACGTCTGCGATCGCAACCATAATTTTCCACGAGCCATCTTTAATGGGCTCTGCATAAATAGCATCATCAAAATCTTTTGCATCTTCTCCATCAACTGTCACAAATGGTATGTGTCGTAAATCAATACGCCTTGGTGAAGTTAAAGATGGTTTTTCTTTTGTGGTTTGTTCTGCTTGTTCTAAACAGTTTTCTTGAAAAATGTGGGGTATGTCATTTTGCCAAATTTCAATTTTTTCATAAATTGATGGATCCTCAATTGTACCAATTACTTTTATCAGCTCAAAAGAATCTTTTAGATTAAACACCACAACATCATTATGCTTTAAAGTGGCCGTTTGCTCGCCTTCTAATGCAACGCCTGGGAAAGGATCTTTCCTATGCACTGTTCTAATATATCCTGATTTCGGTGACGTCTGGTTAAAAATACCAATCAATGGTTTTGTGTAATAAAAAGAGGAAGTTCCCCGTTTTGGTGCCTTTAGACGACGATCCCCCTGTTTTTTATGCGGACGTTTTTTTTGCTCATCAGATACACGATAAGCCCCACGCTTCGAAGGTTTTTTTTCTTTATATGTCATGACTTAGAAACTGTAAGAGATTGTGGCATGCGACCAACGGTTGTAAATAAAAAATGATCAACATGTAAATGTTCTTTCAGCGCTTTTTTAATATCGCCTGGCTTTAGCTTAGAAAGCCGTTCAGGATAAGATGAAAGCCAGTTTATTGATCTCCCTAATAACTGACTATTTTTCATGAGCCCTGCTATTTGAAATGTATTTGTGCGTGCAAAGGCGAAACTATGCTTTGCAGATTCTAGGTATTGCGTTATTTTTTTATCTGACAATGTGCTGTGCGCATCAGTGATAACATTTTTAATGATCGCAATAACCTCGTTTGTTTTATCAGGCAAAAATCCTGCTTGGCCACGAATCATAGACAAATCAGGATCCCCATTAACACCGGCTACAATATAATAAACAAGCCCTCGTTTTTCACGAACCTCTTTAAATAATTCAGACTCAGGTCCACCAATCATTTCTATACCAAGTGAAAAAGCCAAAAAATCATCATGTTTTGCATCAATACAAGGGGCTGCAAAAAACATGACTGTTTGTGGAACATCATATTCACTGTGCTTATGTTCACCTAAGTTTTGAAAATTCACTTTTGGTAATTTATATGCCTTTGTCTCAGGGTATAAATTTTCTAAAAATCCATCTAATAATATATCCCATTTTTTTATATCATAATCGCCAACAAGCGTTACTTGAAGTTTGTTTTTTTGAAATATGTTCTGTAAAGAATTGGTCAAATCAAGCGGCACAATAGTGGGCAATGCCTTTAATAATGTTTTTACCTGCCTGTTTAAAGGGTGATTACCAATAAACTGTTCCTGAAAATAATTATTTGCAATTGCGCTTGGATCATGAAGAGATTGCTCTAAACTGGCAATCGTTTGTTTTATAATTAACGCTAGTTTTTCTTCTGGCATCTGCTTTACTGATAGTATGTTCCCTAAAATTGAAAATGCTATAGGAAGATCTTTTGTCGGTACACGAACAGAGATGCAAACTTCAGTACCGCCCGCAGATATTGATAAGTCACAAGGAATATTTTTTAAAAGTTTGGCTATTTCTTCTTCTGCATAAGCACCACCACCACGCTCTAATACACCGCACAGCATAGCTGTTGCACCCAATTTATCCAAAGGATCAGAAGCAATACCCGTATTTTTAAAGGTAAAAATAAATGTAACAAAACCTAAATCATCAATTTTATGTGCCCAATAAGTTTGCCCATTAGGGGTTGTCTGTGCGGTCACTGGGAAATCATTTGCGAAAATAATATTTACACAGAAACATAATAAAATTAACAATTTGTGAAAAGTCGTCATAAATACCTAGCTATCATTATTATTTTTTAATACGTTTAAAGCAGCCTGTGACGGGTCGGACTTTTTCTCATTTTCTTTCGCATTAATTGGGGGTACAACTTGAAATTCTTTTGGAATTGTAAGGGGCGGGTTATCTGTCACAGAAAATTCATCTGGTTGTGAGCGACTTAGACCAAAAGCATTTTTTGCTGTGTCACATCCCGTTAACAATATGCTAGCTATCGTTAATGTCATTAAAAATCTCATTTATCTTCCTTGTTTTCTTAACACTATCTAATTTCAACATACCATAAACAAAGGGCATCGAAAAAATTATTTTAGAACTTAATGCGTTTAATCATAAATAGTATGCGCGCTTGCACTAAATGACAACCAAGAAAAAACATTTTGAAAATTTACTAATTATTAACACTTTTCCTATAAAAATATAGATAGACAAAGAGTTTTTAACGATTTATCAAGGGTAATTTTATGAAAAAGAACAAAATAATATCAATATTTTTACTATCAGCGGCATGTTTATCCGTTAGTAGCACGCCATATTTTAGCAGCGTTACGGCATTTGATGGACAAGCGGTAGGCAATTCTTCCACTGACGAAAAATCTGCTTCTGTTATCAGGCAAGCCGAAGAATTAGTACTGAGCAATAATATAGAAGGTATGAAAGCATTGTTAGATGGCGAGGTTAAAGAAATTGAAGCTGATACCGGATACGTACCAAGTGAAGAATTGATAAATGCTGTGCAAACCATGCTTGCGCGCATTGCAGCAGCAGGCGGAAATACAGAAGAAAGTAATGAATTAACTTTTGACACAGGCGATGTAGAAGAGGAAAGTGATGAAGAGGCTAACCCTTTTGGTGAGTAATAATTCTGTTTTGACCTAGAGAAAATCTTGAAAATTTGCAAAATATTATATGCAGAAGTTTTGAACAATTATAAGGATAATTTTATGAAAAAGAACAAAATAATATCAACATTTTTATTATCTGCGGCATGTTTAGTAATTAATAGCACGCCACATTTTAATAGCGTTGAGGCATCTGAAAGACCAGCACCTAATCAGGCACAAACCACTGCACAGAGCGCGCGTAATGTTTTTGCACTGTCTAGATCCTTGTTACAGAACAATGATATAGCTGGTATGGTAGCATTGTTGAATGGTGAGGTTGCTGCAATTGAAGGGGATGGAGGTTACACACCAAGCCGTGGATTTGGTACCGCTGTCGCCAATATGCGTGCTGCTGTCGCAGCAGCAGAACCTCGTGTCGCAACAGCTCCTCCTGTTCAAGAAGCAGATGGAGATGATGCACCTGGATCACCTGCAGTAAGAAGCCGTGCTAGTTCTGTTGCATCAGTTCAAGAAGCAGATGGAGATGATGCACTTGGATCACCTGCAGTAAGAAGCCGTGCTAGTTCTGTCGCATCAGTTCAAGAAGAAGATGGAGATGATGCACTTGGACAAAGACGTACAGAATTACCTGTAGATCGTTTAGCGGAGGCCGTCGTAAGGGAAGACGATGGGATTGTCCAGCTCATTGTTAGAGATCTACGAGACATTGCTCAAGCAGATTGGGGAGCGGATGCTCGTCCGCTACAAGGTGCTATGGTCAATCTGGCTGATGAAATTGCACAGGCTGATTTACCACTTTTGAATGACCGTACCAATGGTAACCGAGAAACGAATGCTACGCGTCTTGGAGATGCTTTTACAGCTTTAATGACCGTCATTGGCCGCTTAGAAATGCCTAATGGTGAAACGCCTCAAAATATGCAAGCGCTAAATGAAGCAATTCATAATATAGCTGAGGTATTCAGAGCTGCTAGCGGGGAAAACAATAATGAAAGGCTAATAGCCGCATACAGAAGGTTGGCAGACATTTTGCAAAATCCAAGAGCACGATAAAACATTAGACTGAGTTATTACTGAAAATAAAAAACACCCTGATTTTCATCAGGGTGTTTTTTTATACCTATCCCAAATTTCTATGCCACTTTTAAATGATTTAGCAATGCACTTAAATCTGTAAATATTGTTTTAGGCAAATCATCTAAATGTGTTAATTCGCCAACGGCGATTGGTTGACAATCTGAATTACGAGCACAATCCCAATCGGCGGGTGTATCGCCAACAAACCACGTATATGGGGCCCCAATTTTATTAGCTTCTATAGCGCGTTCTGCAGGATAAGGATTAGGCTTATCATGTGGAAAATCGGTTGATCCATAAACAGCCGTAAAATAGTCATTCAACCCCATGTGTTCAACTTCAATGCGTAAACGCTTTGCATGTTTATTGCTAACAATGGCGCACGGTATTTTCTTTGCTTTCAAATATTGTAACAGATCCAGTGCACCCGGCAGCATGGTTAGTGAATTTAAGTATTTTGTATGATTGTCTTCAGCGTAACGTCTTAGTTCTGCTAAAGCGTCCTCTGCTTTGTCACCAAATATTTTAGGAAAATTATCTTTTGCCGAAAGGTGTGTGCTTTCCTTAATTTTTTCCATAGGCCATGTTTCGCCACGAAAGGTTTTTAAAGTATGATTAACGATGTCATAAATCATATCCCAAGAATTAACAAGCGTATTATCCCAATCAAAAATAAAGGCTTGTGGCGCTATAATTGTTTGCTGTGTCATGATTGTGGCAGTCCTTTTAAATTAGTGTCTTAGCTGTGGGTCTGGACAAAAAGTACAATTATTGTCAGAATTATTGTATCAGTTCACGTTTAGGATGTTTTTTGTGTTTCAAAAAACAACAGTTGCCCCCAGTATAAAACATATCAGCGCTCTGGCCAACCTTATTATTCTTTTTATGATAATCGCTATATGCAGCACCTCGCTGCAGGGGCGCTCTAAAAAAAATAAACATGGCACGAAAACATCAAAAATTATATATAAAAAAAAACATAACGCCATCAAAAGAAAAGCAAACAAAGAAATTAAAGCAAAACCGCAAGAAAAGCAAAAAACTGTCCCACAGCCAGCGCAACAAGCATGCATTAAAACCTCTGAGAAAGAAGAGCAAGAAAACTTTTTATCAACACAAAATGAAAAAATAAAATCGGGCACGGTTGCGCCACCTAAATATTCAGATTATATTGGCGGCCCATCATACGGAATAGATGTTGAATATAAATTATGGAAAAAATTAGTTGAAGAACCCACCCCAACTGTTCAAGAATTAAAACAATTTATAGCACAACATAAAGATTGGCCAAATATCACACTTTTAAAAGAAAAATTGGAAAATCAGCTTACGTTTCAGCATGGTGTTGAAGACTTATTAAAATGGTTTGAAGATAACAAGCCCATTACTATTAAGGGTACCGTTTTATATGCAAAAGTACTTATTAAAAACGGGAAAAATCAAGATGCAAACTATTTAATTAAAAAAGCATGGCGCACAAGCAATGCACCACAATCCGAAGTGGATTTGTTACGCACAGAATTTAAAGATGTGCTGGATTCTAAAGATTATCAACTACGAATCAACTTACTTTTAAAGCAAGAGAAAGTTGATGATGCAAAACGCGTTATAGGCTGGTTAAATTCACAACTAAAATGGTTTCCGGTGGCGCAACGTGACCTGGCCCT
>DPKF01000011.1 GCA_003542655.1 Holosporales bacterium | reverse complement strand
CTTAACCTTAGTAAATAAAATAAAAAAATATAAATGCGTGTTGCTTTAGTAACGGGTGGAATTCGTGGTATTGGTGCTGCTATTGCTGTGCAGCTAAAAAATGATGGTTATACAGTTCTTGCTAACTATGTGGAAAATGAAGAAAGTGCAGAAAAGTTTTCTTTTGATAATAATATACCTGTTATCCGTTTTAATGTTTCGGATGCAAAGATGTGTCAAGACGCTATTACGAAACTGCAACAGCAATATGGTTTTATAGACACATTAATACATAATGCCGGTATTATACGTGATAATTTTATGCATAAAAGTACTTATGAACAGTGGGATGAAGTTATCAATACTAATTTAAATTCGTGTTATTATGTAACGCGCCCATTGATAGAAAAAATGCGTGAAAATCAATTTGGACGCATTGTGGTTTTGTCATCGATAAATGCTTTAAAAGGGCAAGTTGGGCAAACAAATTATTGTGCGTCAAAAGCAGGTATTATTGGTTTTGCTAAAAGTTTAGCTTTAGAAAATGCTAAAAAAGGCATTACAGTAAATATTGTTGCACCCGGTTATATTGATACAGATATGACAAAAGTAATTCCTGAAAAAGTTAAACAGTCTATTATCGAGCAAATTCCTGTTGGTCGTTTTGGCAAAACAGAAGAAATAGCAAAGGCTGTATCTTTTTTATGCCATGAAAGTTCTGCGTTTATAACAGGAGAAACATTGAATATTAATGGGGGGCAATATTTATCGTAATTCCTCTTCATCTTAGTTGACCATACTTCGCTCTCACTGCTAGTATGAACGAATGGAAAATGCATCAAATATAACAGAAATTGCCATCGTGGTAATGGTCGCGCTAACAGGAGGGTTAGTGTTGGCTAGGTTAAAGCAGCCCCCTATTTTAGGGTATATTTTGGCTGGTGTTTTGCTAGGTCCGTCTGGTATGGAGCTTATTCATTCACGTGAGTCTGTCACAACGCTTGCTGACCTTGGCATATTGTTACTTTTGTTTGGTTTGGGTATGGAGCTAAACCTACGTATTTTCAAAAAAGTTTGGATTGTAACAACCCTTTGTACAATTTTACAAACACTGTTTTCTTTTGTGATCTGTTGGGGATGTTCAACTTTTTTCGGTTGGTCGCTTGGAATGTCTGTATTGTTGGGTTTTGTGATTGCCCTCTCGTCAACGGCTGTTATTGTAAAAACGCTTGAGCGTATGGATTACGATAAAACTGAAGAAGGGCAAATAACCATCGGTATTTTAATTGCACAAGACTTAGCAATTATTCCCATGATCTTAATATTAAAAAGCCAAAATGCAGCAGATACTTTAGATATTTCGTTGATTTTTAAATTGTTAGTTGCCGTTGGTATGACCATTTGGCTTATCAGATATCTTGGTGCAAGACAGCGTGTGAGGATTCCACTCACAACTATTATTGCTGGTGAGAAAGAGTTGACGCCAATTGCCAGTTTGACATTTTGTTTTGCTGCAGCTGGCATATCTGGTCTGATGGATTTGTCTACCGCATACGGTGCATTTTTAGCTGGCTTGGTTCTTGGAAACACGCATGAACGTAATGTGTTAATAGATTCTACAAAACCTATTCAAACTGTTTTGTTAATGGTTTTTTTCTTGTCAATTGGTTTACTGGTTGATGTTTCTTTTATTCTGAATAATATGGGCATGATGCTTCAGGGACTGGTGATTATAACAGTTATTAAATTTGTTCTAAATATGGTTATTTTACATGCTTTACGGTTGTCGTGGGCACAGTCCAGCTTAATTTCAGTCATGTTAGCACAGTTGGGTGAATTTAGTTTTTTATTAACGGGTATTGCTTTTAAAGAGGGCATTGTAACGGGATTTGAACAAAAGTTGATTATTTCATTAACTGTTATGTCGCTTGCGTTAAGCCCGTTTTTAATATCCTTTTCAAGGTATGTACAAGTAAAGAATCAAGGTTTGGGTTTTAAAGACGGCATCAAAAATCTTTTTACATTAGGTTTTTATTCACCTAACAAAGAACCACTATTGCTGGATCAGGCAGAAGATGTAAATAAAATATAGTGTCATGAAACAACCGGGATGTATCAAAATGTTTTATAAAATATCTATACCTATTATCTTTCTTTTTATAACAAATATTCAGGCTATGCGTTCATCTGATTTTCACTATGATGCCATTGACTATGAAATCTGTCGAACTTGTTTACGAAATGGAACACCACTTCCAGTATCAGAAGCGTTTTCTTTCGATGATATTGAGGCAGAATCACCTCAAGAAGCTTTATTGGCTTTAAATCAGTTTGTCGTGGAGCAGCACAAAATTTTTCATGATGCTTTGCTTGAGGCATTTAACGACATAGACGATGACGAACAGGCGGGACTTGTTCAAGCTATGCTTTCATTGGGCATTGGTATTAGTTATAAAAGTGGTGTCCTAACAACCCGTCACCGTCCACTCGATGCACAAGAGATTATTTATATTACAAGCAAACAACAAGCTGACGCCTGAAAAAGGGTAAGTTGTTTGAGATATTCATTAAAATTTTAAGAAAATCTTAATGAACCGTGTGTTTTAATAAAAGTAGGCCGCTTTAAACATACAGATGAAATGTATCATCTTTTATTTATTATTATCTTATTTATGGGGGGCTGTAATCCCTTTTCAGATTATGCACCAAGCTCGGAAAAGACAATCAATCGGTTTTGGGCAAAATCAGAACAACAAGGTGTGCCAAAATTATATTGCTACCAAACCCTTGGTGAACATAAATGTGTGGACAAACCCATTCCAAATAAAGAACATCTACTCGTGGGGCAGCACGTTTTAACAACAGAACCTCAGAAAAAAGAGTTTTGGGAGGTGATAAATCTACACCCGATTTTAGGTATTGACGATGAAACCATGCGACAAGAATTAGGGTATCCCGCAAAAGGTGTTGTGCCGGCACCAAAAACGGCACGATAGAGAAAGGGTTCTATTATGGAATCTCAATCACAGAAAATGATGCATTTTTTTATTTCTCATGGATTGTTGTCTGATGATCAGTTGAAAATTATATTTGAAGAAAAAACCAATAGCATAAAACAATTAGATCAAATAGGGTATGAATTAAATTTTTATACAAAAGATGATTGTTTAAAGTTAAAAGCAAAGTTTTATGATTTGGATTACATAGATTTAGAACAGTATATTAAGGATGGCGTTATAAGTAAGAGCTTTCAAAAATATAATGATATTTTATCAAGGCTATCTGCAGTTGTTTATGATGAGGAAGATCAGAGTCTTTTTATTGCTGTTGAAGACCCTCTTGATATCGTCGTTAAAGACAAAGTACGTGAGGCGATTCATAAATGTTTTTCAAAAACGATCAAAATGTATTTTGCATTTGGAAATATTGATAAATGGTTGTCTATTCAGCAAATACAAAAAAGTGTTCCCAATTTTGAAAAAAATGAAATTATTGAAGAATTAAATTCGTTTATTGAAAAAGCAATAGATTATAATGCTTCTGATATTCATATAATGCCTGATGAGAAAATAACATGTTTATATTTTAGAATACATGGGAAGCTTGTTTTGCAAAAAACGTGGCATAAAAAGTTTGAAGCACGTTTGTTAAGCCGATTAAAGATATTGTCAGGTTTGGATATTGCGCAGAATCGTATACCCCAAAGTGGTCGGTATACTTTTAAATGCCATAATCGTTTTGTGGATTTAAGAGTGTCAACGCATCCAACCATTTATGGTGAAAAATTGGCAATTCGTGTGTTGGACACACATAAAGTGCGTCATGACTTGGAATTTTTGGGGTTTTATGGCGAAAACCTAAAAATATTGCAACAGTGTTTGGGGCAAAAACAAGGTCTTATTATTTTATCAGGTGCAACAGGTTCAGGAAAAACAACAACTCTTTATGCTTGTTTAGATTATTTAAACAAAAAGAATCTTAATATTATGACGTTAGAAGATCCGGTAGAATCTTGTCTTGGTTATGCATCACAGATGGAAATTTCACAAAATGTTGGTTACGTTGATGGCATCAGATCAATTCTTCGTCAGGATCCTGATGTCATTTTAGTTGGCGAAATTCGTGATGAAGATACGGCTAAAATGGCCTTTAGAGCATCTATGACAGGGCACTTAGTCTTATCTACAATTCACGCGCAAGGTCTAGCGGGCATTTCTGCACGCTTAGACGATTTGGGCATTAAACAACCTATGATTAAAGAGTTTGTGCTTTGTTCTATATATCAAGACCTGCAGCCACGGTATCATGAGGAGTGTCATAAGAATGGATGTTTGGATTGTTTTGGAACAGGTATTATTGGTCGAGAATTAAAATTTCAATTAGAAGCAAATATTTTATAGAAAGTTGTGGGACATTCTTTTATAAGTCGTCATCATGCTGTAATTTTTTTTAGGCCCCTTAACAGAATATGATGTTATAAAACAATCATTTGATTGTATGTTTATATCAATTACGTAGTGATCATTTTTACATATGTGTGTGTTTTGTAGTTTAGTATTCTTATTATCGACATTAAAGATATGAAGCGTTTTTCCAATATTATTTTGAATGATGAGAGTATCTGTTGTTAGTAGAAAAGTCTGTTGTTGATAACACACATATTCTGTGCCATTTAACGTATAATGACCTTCTTCCCTATACTGCACTTTGTTGTTGTCGTGTTTTATAAATATAGCAGTACCTGTTACTATGAGTTCTGGATCACTCACAATGCGTTTGAAATTAAAAGACCCTTGAAATGTGTTTTCCCTTAAATGTAGCTGCGTATTTTCCATACTTAAAATGCATCTGCAGTACGTGTGATATCATCTAATTCAAGCTGAATTTTTTCTAACAGCGCATCTACACTTTTAAAATCAGTCGCATCAATAATCTGCCCAGCACAAAATCTTCCTTTTGAAAAGGGTATGGGGATCATGAATTGATCCCATGATTTTAATGTTTTATGCTTTTCTACACTATAAGAAATAGGCACAATGATTGCTTTTGCGAGGTAGGCAAGTTGTGCTATCCCTATACTTGCTAGTTGATTGGGTCCGCTCGGTCCATCAGGTGTTATGCCAATAACGTGACCTTTTTTAAGCTGTCTAATAATTTGGAGTGCAGCTTTGTCGCCACCACGTGTTGATGACCCATATATAGAATTAACGTTAAAGTGCGTTAATACTTTACTAATCAGCAGGCCATCAGAATGGCTGGAGAGCAATACAGAAGTACTGCGCGTAAAATGCCAAAAACTAGGAATCATCAGTAAACGTTGGTGCCAACAACAAATAATAACAGGTCGTGGGGAGGTTATTGCTGCATTCAAGTGTTCTAAATGAATAAAATCCCACTGCGTTATTTTATATATAAATTTAATCAGCTTCGCGCCCAAATAAGCAATTATATTTTGTATGGCGTTATGTTTTATGATTTTTTTAAACATGAGAATAGGCATTGAACGCTTAATGTATCAAGGGTAACAAGCTAACGTTAGAAGAACAACTATTAATTTGTTTTTAAACCCCAATTCGGGATTAT
>DPKF01000173.1 GCA_003542655.1 Holosporales bacterium | reverse complement strand
TCTACATATTTAGACGGATTAGATAGCACCGCCATTCCTTGGCCAACTTTTTTAACGGGAATTCCTTCTTCATATAAGCGCGCCACTAAATTACCCGCATTATATGCGTCATAGCCAACTTCTTTAACGTCATATTTAGCGGCTTCTTGCTTAATATAATCGCTAATTTCTTTATCGTCCATAACATTGCCGGCTGTTAACTTTAATACACCTGAATTAATAGCATTGCGGAAAATATCCATATAATGCTTAGGAATAAACTCAAGCCCATCTTCTGGCAAGAAAAATTTCCAATGCGCTTCATAATCCATTTCACCATAACGCTTTAAAGTACAAACAGCGTTTAAATCTCGAGTTGACGCTAAGTCAAAACCAATAAATACAGCTTCTGGCTCTGCTGCCCTAGGGTTATTACTAATTAAGCAATCTGCGCCGTCCCAATGATTACGATCAACCCAAGCCGTATTTGCAGATACGTAAATATTTAACGTTTTACATAAAAATTCATTTAAGCTAGCTGGCTTATGTTTTGACTCTTCAGCGCGTTGTTCAATAGCGTCTTGAAATACACTAATTCCATGCATAGGGTTAGCTTTTGCCCAAGTGGTTGGGTCACGCCAATCATCTTGTGGATCAATGCTATAAAGTAATCCAAACCAACGCGGATTGTCAGTGGCTTCACCATTTAGCATGGTTTCAACCATTTGCATATCCTCATAAAATTTTGTGTCTTTTGTAAATGACGCTGTTGTAATATAAAGGCGCAATGGATTTTTACGCGCAACCATACCAGAGTGCAAAACCTCAATACTATTACGGTCAATAATTTGGGCTGCTTCGTCTATGATTACGCAAGAAGGGTTTTTTCCGTCACCAGTTTTTTTAGTGTCACGGCTTAATGCTTTAAACATTGATTGAGAATCGCCAGCTTTTTTAATTTCATATTTGCTAACGTTAAAAAGCTGCTGTAGCTCAATGTCTGCTGTTTCAATAAAACCTTTGGCAGAATCAAAAACAATAGTTGCTTGCTCTCTACTTGTAGCCAACGTAAATACTTCGGCGCCCTGCTCGCCAAATTGCAATTCATATAAACCTAGCGCAGCAGTTAAAGTTGACTTACCAGCTTTACGTGGAATATAAATAATAACGTCAGTTACCAACCTTTTTTCATGGTCTTTTTTATTTCTAAAACCATAAATAGCGCAAATAACAAATAATTGAAAAGGTTCTAAAATTACATTTTGGCCAGCTTGCGGGCCTTTTGTATGTTTAAGCTCTGATACAAAATCAATAACGTGCTGAGGATATTTATCATCAAAATACCATTCCCAGTCTTTATTTTCAATTTGATTTAAAAAGCGCTGGCATGCTAATCTAACATTACGGCAAACATGTATGTCCCCTTTAGCCACTTGCACAGCATACTTTACGCCATCTTGCCAATCTCTCATCCCTTAGGACCTCTTAGCAATTTTGCAATACTAGCACTACCTTGCGGCTTGTTTTTAGTTAGTTTGCTTTTTGGCGTTAAGCCAAGTTCAGAAAGCATTTTAATAATATTTTTTAAACATTCAGTGCGCACCGCAAAATGTGGGTTTGGACCATAAGTTTTGCCGCCATTATATAAAGCAATTAATGGCTCATTTTTTAACGCTATATTGCATGCAATATATGTTTCCATATAATCTGCCAACAACGTTAAAAGTTGATGGTCATACACATGCGTGTGCCCATACAAATCCAAAATATATTGCTTGGTGTCTGTAATAAATTTTTTCTTTTCCCATGTTTCCGGCTGGTCAAGCCAGTCAACATGCGGCACAGTGTCTTGCACTCTTGCCTGCAAAGATTTAGAGGCATCAGTTTCAACTGACGTAACAAGTTTTAAATCTGGTGTTGTTTTTTCCATAATCTTATTATATGTTGTTTTAACACTACCCCCTTTTGAAAGAGCCTTTTGTAGAAAAGTGCCTTCACGCTTGTCCTCCAGAAAGTCCACTAATTTTTAAGTTTCTAAATAAAATACGTTAAATCAACGTTGATCAATGACTCGAGATGCATCGGCTAAGGCATAGTCTCTTATAGAATCTAAATAATAACGGAATATACCCTTTTGCTCTAATGCTGTCTTACTGCTATGGCACTCATGACATAAAGATTGAAATAAATTATTATAAAAATATGGTTTGCCTATCTTATTCCAAGGGAACACATGGTCTACATGTGATGCCGCAGTTACTTTACCATTTAATAAACAGCATTGGCATAACGGCTGTCTGCTTAGCTGTGTATTGCGTAACTGTTTCCACATTGGTTGCTGATACATAGACTTAAATGCCTTACGCTCTTCTGTATCTATAGTATCCATACCACCGTGTTGTAAGCAAAAGCTATTTATCTTTGAGCGCGTATGCTTACAACCTAACTGTGCGCATTTAGTATTAGACGGTAATATTGGCACTTATTTAAGAAAACGTAGCTTATAAATAGTGCTATCAATTAATGATGCAATTTCATCAATAATATTTTGCAGCTCTGATTCATTAGGCAGCTCAACACGTGCAGCAGTTACATATTCAGATAAGCCAATTAAATATTGCAATGGTTGATCTGGTAATGTATATGCAGCAGCATAATTTTCAATAATGCCAAATTTACCTTGATATGCTTCTATATAGCTATCTGCTAAATCTTCTAAAGATTCATAAAATGAACCTAATGCCATATGCTCGGAATATGAGCGGCTTTGTAAATGCAAAATATGAGTATTTGTAACAGCGTGCAATAAGCACATTACAAAATCTTGAATAGTATATTTCATTATTGATTCCTCTTGAAATCCTGATGCATGAGCTGCGCGTGCTACTTGCAGCGCTTTAGCTTTAGTGGCAAATGGGCCTTTTGTTCCCCAATACCAACCTTTATCTGTATATCTAAATGGCATTTAAAAAAGTCCAGGGTAGTTATTGGCCACCCTGGATAATCACGTGCTTCTAAGGAGACCTGCTTGCAATCACTAGATCGCGTATAAATTATGCGCCTAATTTTCTAAAACTTAAAAAATTACCTTCTAAACAATCTTTACATTGCCATCTATAACGTAAGCCATCTTTACTTTTAACCATACGCCCGGTATTTCTATTAAAGTCTCTTTTACAATAATCGCATGTTTTTTTATTAGCTGGTTTTGCTAAAGTTTGATTGTCAAACACGTAAATAATCCTCAATAATTTTAATAGCGCTGTCATGATGTCTTGCAACGTAACATAAATAATTACGTTGGTGTAATTGTTTCATAACGTCATTTTGAGCAGCGGAAACAACGCCATCATCTGTTTTTAATTCAATAAACAATCCATGAAATCCTTTGCGGGGTTCCATAATTGCTAGGTCTGGCACTCCTGCCAATAAGCCTTCTTTGGAAAGGCGCACTCTATTTTTAGCAGTAGTATGGGCGCCGTTAGGAATTGCAAAAATTAACGTATTAGGGTAAAAAGTTCTAATAAATTGCACAACGCGTGTTTGAATTTCACTTTCAATCATTCCCAAAATCCTTTTTGGCCGGGCTGCCATAAGTTGTTATTATTGACCACTATTTTACTGCTATANNAACGTTAAATTTACACCATTCACATTTAATTCTGTCGTCTGTTTTAATAGGTTTTAAGCCAAATTCTTTTATTAAATCTATTTCCATTGGTTCTCCAATTCTATTGGTTCTCTATTGGTTCTCTATTGGTTCTTCAAAGGGGCAGAACCAATACCAATGGGCATCAAAGCCCATTGGTTCTACATGTGTTTTTCTTAAGGAGAACCAATGAAACAGAACCAATGGATTTAACGCTATTTTAATGTTAAGCAGCTTCAATTTGTACTCCATTGGTTCTCTCATTAGGTAAACCTAAATAATGCTTTTTAGCGCCATGTTTCATGTGCCCAGGTAAGTCTTTTATAAGCACTTCTCCATCATCAATCATAGCGTTAATAACTGCTTCAAATATTGATGCCATTCCGCCTACTTTTTCCCTTAAACTACGCTTAGTAATAAACTCATTATTTTGTTCTGCAACAGCCACTATTTCAAGAATATGCTCGCGGCGTTTTTGACGTAATTCTTCATTAATTTCATCACGTTTTTCGGCGCCCATTGCTTTTCTAGTATTTTCATCAGATTTAGCTGGAATAGTAAATCGGTATGGAATTTCAACCATGTCTCCATATATATCTGCTGTAATTTCATAATGCACCGTGCCGTCAAAGGCCATTTCTGTATAAGCCGGTTCATAGCGTCTTTTTCCTAATTGCAAAATACGCTGATCAACGTCTTTATCCTGAAATAAATATGCTGTACAGTTAGCGTC
>DPKF01000188.1:840-3075 GCA_003542655.1 Holosporales bacterium | reverse complement strand
TTCTAGCGCCAAAATGTCTTACAACTGCTAATTCCATTTCTGCTGTGGTTTCATAATTCATATATTGTCCCTACTACATAAAATTTATGTTTCATCTTGTTGCTTTTCTTTGGGTGGTTCTATTTTTGTACCAACCATATGAATATTGCCTTGTTCGTCAACCCAAAAGGTTGCCGTACATGTATAGTCTACTCCATTGGATTTATCTGTGGTTGTATAATATTTTTTATCTAGTGGTTGATCACTCATATCGTCCTCATAAAATCTACGTTTTATTATACTTTTTTATCCCGCTGTATCTTCGAGTCTTTTTGCTGAAACATCACAATATTTCTGAGATTGTTCAATACATATATACTTTCTCTTGGTATTTTTACAAGCCACTCCCGTTGTACAACTTCCAGCCGTATTATCTAAGATTATTTCATTTTCATTAGTATAAGTTTTAATTAAATATTCAAACAGAGCTACGGGTTTTTGCGTTGGATGAAATCCCGACTTGTCTTTTCCCAGATTGTTTAAAACAGGAATTTCGCTTATGATACTTCTGGCATACCCTTCTTCGTTTTTATTACCCTTGCCGTTGTAAGATTTTTCCTGTCCAATTGTCTCAACAAATGTGGTGGGAATGTTTTCTGATAAATGACCCAGAGTGCTTTTCTTATAAGGCTGATTATTATATGTAGGTTGTTTTTTGTAAAAAACCAATACGCTTTCATGCTGTCTCATGGGCTGTTTTTTTGCCAATAGCCATCCCACAGGTTTTTTCTTATCCCAGATCCATTCGTATTTAAAATTATTTATATTGCTCATTACCATAACAGAAGTAAATGGTTGTGTAGCAGTAAAACACATTGCACCATTATCTTTTATAATTCTATTGTATTGTTCCCATAGTTTATCCAAGGGAATAATGATATCCCACTTACAGGCTGTTGTACCATATGGGAGATCACAAAGTATCATATCGATAGATTTATCTGGGAATTTTGTCATCCATTCCAAACAATCACCTTTGAGTAACATCCCATTTTTGTCATAATAATAAGCACTTTTGATTATATCTTTGTATTCCAATAAGATCTCCTTAACTTACATGGTGGTTTATCTTAAACCTAATTCTAATAATTTATCAATAACTAGCATTGCCGTTTGAAGATTGCCCATAGAATTATCTTTTATATTATTATTAATCTCATCTATTAAAATTTTTAAAGTAGGAATTTCCAAATCTTCAAAAGTATTGAAATCCCCAAATGGCGTTGGGCAAGAGCACCCCTTATCCCTTGCTGTGAAAAAATTTCCAACCCCATCTTGCCAAATTACGCGAGTATCAAACTCACAAACCCTGGTAGAATATTCAATTTCTCCAACAGATTTTAATCCCCAAGTTTCAGGCGCATAATATACGTTATGATCATGACTACTCATTTTGTTTCCTTATCCTTTTATTCTTAGAAGTTTGTTTCAAACATTTTACCAAATAATCAAATCAATAGATCTTTCGTCATTTTCGTTCGTGCTATAAAGAACGGCGTCAATATCATACGTTCCTTCGCTTTGACCTACGCTCAAATCAATGTGAACAGGAATGTTGCCGTATTGCTGACGATAATTTTGTAAAACAATTATTAAACCATCTAAGTCTTTAATATCTAAGTATGTTTTATCCATTTGCCTCCTAATAAAACACTCATTTTATTCGCAATACTGAGCGTCATCAACCAATTTAGCAAAAACTTCTTTTACAAATTCCCTGGACATAGTTTCAGAATCAATATTGATGACGCCACTATGTATAAATTTTCGTATACCGATTTGACCAAACCCATTACTGCCCCACCAACTTATACGAAAACCCATTTCTTCTTCGTTACCGTAAATACCACCAACAGTTGCGCTAGTTATCATAGAATACTCCTTTTATCTTGTTGTTCTTTTATAAATTCATCAAGTGTACCTTTGTTGATTACGGTTGCCCACATAAAGCCATGACAAATATCTTTAGTAACGTGGTCGTCAATGACTGGTATAGGAACGCCTTGCCAGTCCATTTCCCATTTTAATTTACTGTCTTCCACCCAAACCCAAATTCCTGATTCCAAGTGGGTTTTCCCTTGGTTTTTTAAAGCATACTTCATAAAATCTTCCATTTTGATACCATCGTAGTATCCTAAACGCCAATACTTGTCATAAAGAGCTAAAGATGTATGATGCATTATAAAATGTTCCTTT
>DPKF01000188.1:0-730 GCA_003542655.1 Holosporales bacterium | reverse complement strand
ATAAAATATCTCTTTCATATAATAGCAAAAATATTGTCGGATTTTATTTCATCTTCTGGCTCACACATATAGCATTGACCATAAGAAGATGTAAATAGTTTATCAAATGGAGAAAATTGCTTTTCACCACAAGAGGGACAAACGATGTTCTGACTTGCCATAATCTTTTCTTTGTTAGCTATTACATCAAGAATTTTGGTTTCCATAATAAAGTCTTTCTACATTGAGTGTGGAGTAGCATTTTCTTCAAAATAAGCAGTTCCACAAAAACCTTTTTCGCCACCCAACGTGGTATAATGAATAAACCCATGAGATATTCCTGGTTGTCCAACATCTTCTCCATCAAAGGTTTTAACGATTATTGTTTTCCTCTTTTTCACATCGTGGAGTTTATACCATACGCCAAGTTTTATGTCTGTCATTATGAAACCTTTCTTTCATCTTGTAACATCCATAACATATAATTCCCAGAGTATCCCTCGTGTATCCATCCCAATTCTTGCAATTTATCCCAAGCAGAACCAGGAGTAACAAAAGTGTTTTTATCAACCGGTTTCATAAATACAGAATCTGCACCAATCGCATCTGAAAATTTCTGACGATCTTCTGGAGTTGGAAAGACGAACATAGAAACATTGTTCATGCGTCTAAAATTTGATCGAGCACTTACAAGCATTTTTATTGTCATAATGAAATCACCTTTTCATGTTCCCAATTCTTTTATCAAAAT
>DPKF01000171.1 GCA_003542655.1 Holosporales bacterium | reverse complement strand
ATTGGGAAGATAAAATTGGCCCCTATAATCCGTTGGATAATACTGGTATGCAACCCTATAAAAATAACATTCCAAATGCTGCACACGTATGTGTAAAAGTACCAACCGCAGGCGGTAAAACTTTTATTGCTGTGAATGCGCTGCATTCTGTTTTTTCAGCCTATGATGCTGCAAAGCCAAAAGTTGTTATCTGGTTAGTGCCCTGGAGCAACTTATTACAACAAACAGTAGATGCGCTTTCTAATCCCGAACACCCTTACAGACAAAAGCTAAATACATTGTTCAACCACAGAGTTGAAATTTACCAAAAAGAAGATTTACTGCAAGGTTCTAACTTTAACCCAACAGTTGTAAAAGACCAATTAAGCATTTTTGTAATGGGTTTTGCCAGCTTGCGTGCAAAAAATAAAGATGACAGAAAAGTATTCCAAGAAAACGGGCAATTAGCGCCTTTTGTTTCACAGTACAAAAACAATGAGCATATCTTGGAAGGTGTAGATGATACCGCTTTAATTAATGTAATTAGAAGTTTAAACCCTGTTTTAGTGGTTGATGAAAGCCACAATGCTGAAAGTGATTTGAGTGTAGATATGCTTAAAAACTTAAATCCCTCATTTATTTTAGATTTAACAGCAACGCCAAAAGACAACAGTAATATTGTAAGTTTAGTTCCAGCCATTGAATTGAAAAAGGAACATATGGTTAAACTTCCTGTGATCGTCTATAACAATCACGATAAAACGGAAGTCATAAATAATGCGCTGCATTTACAACGCAAATTAGAAATATTGGCTAAAAAACAAGAACAGGATGGCGGTAAATATATTCGCCCTATTGTATTGTTTCAAGCACAGCCAAAAACCAAAGACGACAATACAACATTTGTTAAATTAAAAGAGCAATTATTAGAGTTAGGTATTCCTGAAAACCATATTAAAATCAAGACCGCAAACATTGATGAATTAAAAGGACTTGACTTAATGGACAAATCTTGTGAAGTGCGTTACATTATCACGATAAACGCGCTGAAGGAAGGCTGGGACTGTCCTTTTGCTTATATTTTAGCATCTTTAGCCGACAAGTCAAGCGCCGTTGATGTTGAACAAATTTTAGGTCGCGTGTTACGACAACCTTATGTGCAAAGGCACGGTGCATTCCAATTAAACTTATCTTATGTCTTAACAGCATCAGCAAAGTTCAATGAAACCTTACAAAACATCGTAAAAGGTTTACAGGCTTCCGGATTCAGCGAAAAAGACTACCGTAAAGTTGATAAAATGACAGAAGAGGAAAAAGTAATCGTAAAAGTTGATCCTATTGAATCATATTTATTTCCTGAGCAACAAACTGAAGATCAAGAAGAAACCATTGATAAAGGTCGCATTTCCTTTAATCCAAACGCCACAGAAGAAGAAATAAAAACAACTGCTGTTATTGATGAAATTGAGACTATGGCAGAAGTGCAAAGCAGAGAATTAGAACAACAAATACAGGATCAGGCAACGCAGCCTGTAGATGAAAATATATTTCAAGAAATGGGCGATAAAGTAAAACGTTACAAAGTAAAAGAATCGAATGTAGGATTTATAGACCAAATTGAATTTCCGCAATTCTTTCTAAAAGTAACTGCAAGTGATATTTTTGGCACTGACGAAGAATTACTAAATAGAGAATCTTTATTAAAAGACTTCAAACTGTCCAATGAGGATATAAAAATAGATTTTGACCAAATTTCATCCGATTTATACAAGATAGATTTAGAAGAATCTAAAAAAGATGAATACCGCCCTTCTTTCACAAAAATTGAAGATAACTTAGTTAAAGACCCAATCGCTGAGTACATTTTAGCAAAACCAAAAGAAAATCAAATTATCGATATTACGCATCAAATAATGCAGGTTATCGGTAATATGTATCCCATTGCTGACCAAGAAATAAAAGTTTATGTTGGTAGAATATTAAACAATATGAACACAGAGCAAATGCGAGATATTTTGGTTAGAAAATGGAGCTATACCGACAAAATAAAAGGAAAAATAAGATTATTGTCCGATTCTTATGCTGAAGGGCTTTTTATGGATTTGGTAAAATCAAAACGCATCAAAACTAAAAACAACTGGAAATTAGCCAATACTATTGTTCCCGGTAATTTAGGCTCATCTATTGGTAATTCATTGTACGAAAGAGAAGGCTTAATGAACAATTTTGAGGAACAAGTAATAATGGAAATTGGGACATCCTCAAATATTGCTTTTTGGCACAGAAATTTAGAAAGAGGCAAAGGCTTTTTTATAAATGGTTTTAAAGCAAATCATTATCCTGATTTTATTTTGCAAACCAAATCCGGTAAAACAATTTTACTTGAAACCAAAGGAGACCATTTAGATGGCACTGACAGTGCTGCAAAATGTAGACTAGGTAATGAATGGGAAAAACAAGCAGGTCATAATTTCGCCTACTTTATGGTTTTCGACAAAAAAGAAGTTCCCGGAGCATATACTTTAGATAAAGCAAAAGAATTAATTAAGGGAATGTAAGTTCATTAGTTATAAGTTAATATCAAAAAGAAAAACAGCATAAAACAACAAGTATGAAAGCCAACGAACTACAAATAAACAGCTTCTTGCAAGCACCCAATGTTCAATTTGTAATACCTGTTTATCAGCGAAATTATGACTGGACAAATACGCATTGTAAAGAGCTGCTTAATGATATTATTGCAGTTGAATCAGAAGATAGAGGAACTCATTTTATAGGAAGTATTGTTTTTGTTCACGAAGGTACATACAGCACCAACGAAGTAAAGGAATTGGTCATTATTGATGGGCAACAAAGATTAACCACAATTAATATTTTATATGTGGCATTGTACCGTTTTGCAAAAGAAAATAACCGTGCTCAAGATGCCGAAAGATTGTATAATATGTTTCTTACAAACCAATATGTACAAAAAGAATCAAGCAAATTAAAACTCAAGCAAACCGACACCAATTCTATTGCATTTAAATTTATAATGAATGGCACAGAAAACGAAAATGACGCTTTCTCCAATGTAACAGAAAATTACAACTATTTTAGAAGTATTATTGAAGAGGACAATTTTGATTTGATTTTAAGGGGTTTAAATAGGTTAATATTTGTAGAAATTTCTTTAGAAAGAGACAAAGACGACCCGCAACGTATTTTTGAAAGTTTAAACTCAACCGGATTAGACCTTTCACAATCTGATTTAATCAGAAATTTTATATTGATGGATTTACCTCCAAAAGACCAAAATAGAATTTTTGAAACAATTTGGAGTCCTATTGAAGAAAACGCTAAAGATTTAGTGAAACAAAACTCATTAGTTTCAGATTATATAAGGGATTACCTTACACTAAGAAATAAAAAAATACCAAACAAAAATAAAGTTTATACGGAATTTAAAAGTCTATATTCCAGCAAAAAAGATGAAGCATACCTTCAGGAACTTGAAAATATTAAATCATTATCCGCACATTATAAAAAGTTTATAAACCCATCTTCAGTTGCCGATAATAACATCAGAAAAGAATTAGAATACATAAATCGTTTAGAAATAAATGTTGCCTATCCGTTTTTGTTGCAAGTTTTTGAAGATGCTGAAAACGGATTACTTGAAAAATCAGAGGTCATTAAAATATTGCGTCTGATACAAAGCTATACTTGGAGAAGATTTATTGTGGGCTTACCTACAAGTGCATTAAATAAAATATTTATGACACTTTATGCAGAAGTAGATGCAGAAGATTATTACAATTCAATAGCCTTGGCTTTAGTTAAAAAGAAAGGGAGCGCAAAATTTCCCTCCAATGAAGACTTAAAAACTGCATTAAAGGATAAGGATTTATACAATACGCAGTCTAAAAACAGAAATTACTTATTTGAAATGTTAGAGAATTATAACAACAGAGAATATGTAAATACCAACAATGAACACATCACAATTGAGCATATTTTTCCAAGAAACCCAAATGATGATTGGAATAATGATTTAACAGATCAGGAACGTTTCCTTTTTAGAGAGAAACATTTAAACACCATTGGAAACCTCACATTGTCGGGAAATAATGGTGCATTAAGCAATAAATCGTTTTTAGCAAAAAAAGAAATGAATGTTGACGGAAATGAGCAAGGTTATTTATTCAGCAGACTTTGGTTAAATTCCTATTTGCAATCATTAGACAGTTGGAATATTAAAAATTATGAAGAACGCCTAAATATCATCTACGAACGATTTTTAAAAATATGGCAATATCCCGATGTGATAATTTCAGAAATTGACGATTCCGAGGAGATGAACATTTTTGATGCAGAAAACCCAATTAATAAAAAATTAGAATATTTCATCTTTGAAAATACAAGAATTGAAGAGGATATATTTTCAAAGATGTATGTTTATGTAATTAAAAAATTATTTGAAAAAAATTCACAATTATTGGTAAGCAATCAAGATTTTTTTAAAATTACCAGAAACAGTTCGGATTTCAGATCACCGCAAGAAATAATTAATGGGTGGTATATAGAATCGAATATGGATAGCAATAATAAGTTTAATACTTTAAAAAGATTACTAACCCTTTTTGAAATGGAGGATGAATTATTCATTAAATACTTGTCTACCTCTGAAAGTGAAAGTGAAACTAATCGTTTTAGTATCAGAAAAAAGTATTGGCAACAACTATTGCCACTAATAAACAATACGGATTTATTCTCAAATATTAATCCTTCAAAAGAAAATTGGTTAAGTGCAG
>DPKF01000058.1 GCA_003542655.1 Holosporales bacterium | reverse complement strand
TAAATTTTGATATTTTTCTAACAGCTTAGCAAAAGCTTTAAAGAGCGTCACATGATCTTTTTGTCGGCATAAACGGCCAACAGAAATAATATTATGAACTGTTTCTTTAACTATATAATGACCGTATTTAGACGTGTTCACTGGATTTGGAATAATCACAGCATTTTTTTGAATTGACTGGGGGAAAAAATTTAATGCACTTTGTGTTTGTACAACCAAAGCACGCGCCCAACAATATGTTTTATTACGAATTTTATTAAAAATAGATTGAATTTTAGTTGGATATAAAATGTGATATTTCGGGTCAATACGTTCTGATACAATCATGGGTATCTTCAATCTATAACCAGCTAATAATGTTGCAACATTAACACTTTCCATAAATGATATAACAACATCAGATTCTATTTTTTTTAACGCTTTTCTCAGTACATAAAGACATTTAATAACATTCAAACCGTAAACAAACATATTTTTATGGAAGCTAAGACAATTTAATGGCAACTGTGTAATGCGGTTATCAAGGGTGTAAAATGGTTTTTCTGTTGGTGCAACAAAGGTAATGAGTGTGACTTTATAACCTTTTGATGCAAAATAATTAGCAAGCTTAGACATAACACGTTCCGCACCACCAGAGCGCATGGTTGAAATAACGAGCGTAATATTCTTGTTTTTAGGCATTTAAACGTTTTCTTTATACCACTGAATAGAAAGTTCTAACCCCTTATTTAGATCAATTTCGGGTGTATACTTTAAGTTTTGGATCGCTTTTGAAATGTCAGCATTAGAATGTTTAATGTCCCCTACTCTATCTGGTCCATAATGTACTTTGATATCTTTATCTAATAGTTGCGAGAGCTTTTTATATAAATCATTTAAAAATTCACGAGCACCAAAAGCAATATTATAAGCTTCTCCACACGCATTCTCTTTTGCTAAACATGCTTTTAAATTAGCATCAACAACGTTATCTATGTAGGTAAAATCGCGTGATTGCAGTCCATCGCCATTAATTGTTGGCGCTTTATTTTCTAATAATTTTTTCACAAACAGTGGAACAACCGCTGCATAAATAGAATCGTTGTCCTGCCTTGGTCCAAACACATTAAAATAACGAAGACCAATTGTTTGAAGCCCATACACCGTGCCAAAATTATTCGCGTATAGTTCATTAATATATTTTGTCACAGCGTAAGGTGATAATAATTTACCTTCAATACCTTCTTTTTTAGGTAAGGTTTCCTCATCGCCGTAAACAGCAGATGACGAGGCATAAACAAAACGCTTCACGTTATTATCTGTTGCAGCTTTTAGCATATTCACAAACCCGTTAACATTAACGTCATGTGAAGTCATCGGATCTTCAATGGAACGCGGAACCGACCCAAGGGCTGCTTGATGCAAAACATAATCAATATCAGTGCAAGCCTTTTGACAGGTTTCCAAATCACGAATATCACCCGTTATAAGGGTTAAATTTTTGTGCCCACCTACATGCTGAAGATTTCTCTTTTTTCCACTAGAGTAATCATCCAGTACGATAACCTTCATGTTTAAATCTAATAATTTATCCACAAGGTGGGACCCAATAAACCCAGCACCACCTGTCACTAAAAACTTTGTATTTTCTGGAAAATTATAAATTTGAGTCATAGAGAATTCTTATAATGAAAGAGTGAATATTAAAAAAAGCGCAAATAAATAAAAAATTGAATAAAAAAACAACGTCATCGCTTGCGTTTTTTCTATATTAACAAAAAGTGCCGTTGCATAGTACAACCAAATGACATTTATAATACCAACAACACCCCATACGATTATAGAAGCATCTCTTAATATTAACGGTGCAAAACTCATAACAGTTGTTAATATTGCATATATATAAATGGCTTTTGCAGTATAACCTGCACCCTTTGTATTTAATAAAATGGGTATATTGGCTTGCTTATAATCCGCACTTAGACTAAAACTAAGCGCCCAAAAATGCGCTGGGGTCCATAAAAAAATGATTAAAAATAGACTAACAGAAAATACATCTATAGGGGCGGCTAAAAAATACCCAATCATTGGCGGAAAAGCCCCTGCGGCGCCGCCGATCACAATATTTTGATCCGTGTTAGGCTTTAAAATCACTGTATAAAAATAAGCGTAATAAAAAATGGTAAACGCCAAAAACAAACACTGGGCAAACCCAAATGATATCTGCATTAAAATTAAAGAAAGTGCGCTTAACGCCATACCAAAATTAAACGCTTCTTCTTTTGCAATGCGGTTTGATGCAACAGGACGATTTTTTGTCCGAATCATCATCCTGTCTGTTTTTGCTTCATACCACTGATTTAAACAGCCCGATGCACCAGCACCTAAGGCAATCGACAGGATACCAACAAAAGCTAAAAATGGATGAACTGAATAAGGCGCTAGCATATAACCACAAAAACTTGTAAAAATAACAAGCGCCATAACACGTGGTTTTAACAACATAAAATAATCTAAGACACTGGGTGAGTTTGCGTGCATTTTACGTTCACCCTCACGCACTGTCAACGCATTTTTTATTGCATAGAACTTAGAAGACACAGAAGCTCCTTAATCCTTTAACAACCGTTGCAACCAATTTTTACGCGGTTTTTTTTTAGCGTTTTCATCAGAAATAATTGCCTCACTTACTGTTTTTTGCGGCGCTACGTCAACTGATTTCTGTTCAGAGGCCTGTTCTTTTTGTCCGGCATTTTTTTGCGGCCTATGTTTATGGTGCGGGTTTTTCTTATGTTTATGAGCTTGTTGTTTTTTTTCAAGTAACACATCTTCTTGAGACTCTATAACCTTATTTTCACCATCCTCAATAGGTGCAGCATTATCTTCTATTAATTTTTGTGGTTGACGATTTTTATTTTTATTTCTGTTATTGTTATTTTTCTTACGGTTAGGCGTTAGTTTTTTGTCAGTATCAGAAACAATATCATCTTCATCAACTTTTAAATCTTTAATAATAGATTCTTTAATCACATCAATATTAAATAGTGGTGATAACAACGATGCGTCACGTTCAACAGAAATAACAACATTAAAACGTTGTTCAATATCTAAAAGGTGAGAACGCTTTTTATTTAAAATATACAAATCAACTTCAGCAGGCACTTGAGCAATAATTTCTTTGATTTTTCCGCCCTTAATCGCTTCACTTTCAATGGAACGAATAATTTGAAGGGCCGCAGATTCGATAGACCGTATAGAGCCTGTTCCATGACAATTAGGACACTGAGACGCATATGATTCCATAATAGATGGTTTTAGGCGCTGACGCGACATTTCAAGCAATCCAAATTGGCTAATACGACCAATTCGTAAACGTGCCCTATCCTTTTTAAGCGCATCTTTTAAGGCTTGTTCAACCTGATGAATATGCTTGCTATCTTGCATATCAATAAAATCAATCACAACCAAACCAGACAAATCACGCAACCTTAATTGGCGCGCAATTTCGTGCGCAGCTTCTATATTGGTTTTAAGAGCCGTTTCATCAATATTGCGTTCACGCGTTGATTTACCAGAGTTGATATCAATAGCAACAAGCGCCTCTGTTGCATTAATCACAAGCGAACCACCAGACGGTAATTTACATGTTGGATTCATAATAGAATCTAACTGGCTTTCCACGTTATAAGCATGAAATAAGGGAAGTTCTGGTTTTTTATAAAGTTTAATTTTTTTAGCATGACTTGGCATCATTTGCTTCATAAGATTTTTAGCCGTCTTATAAGCCTCGTCACCTTCAACAAGCACTTCATCAATATCATGATTATACAAGTCACGAAGTGTCCTGGTTACTAAGTCACCTTCTTCATGAATACATGATGGTGCTACAGACTCAAGGGTTTTTTCCCTAATATTATTCCAAAGACTCACCAAATAATCATAATCACGCTTAATTTCAGTTTTTTTACGATCTTGTCCTGCAGTACGCACAATTAAACTCATACCATCTGGCAAGTTTAACGTTTCAACAACTTCTTTAAGACGCGTACGATCTGTACTATCATCTATTTTTCTAGAAACACCACCTAAACTGCGCTGTGCATTTGGCATAAGGACACAATAACGTCCCGCTAAAGACAGATAGGTTGTAAGCGCAGCACCTTTATTGCCCCGCTCTTCCTTATTAACCTGAACAAGTAAAATTTGACGTCGTTTAATAACTTCTTGAATTTTATATTTAAAGCGTGGTGATGGTGCTTTTTTTTCTTTCTTATCATTGGTGACTTGAGAAGCAGTTTTTTTTGTACGACGTCGACCCCGAATTTTACGGGCAGACTTTTCAGCTGTCGTACTGTCATCAGCGCCACCATCTTGTGCCAGTTCTTCTGTCTTTAAATTCTCAGCTTCTGGAATAAGCAGGGCCGTTTCTTGAAGGTTTTTATCCGCAGAAAAATCAGGAGAAGGTGATGGCGCAGCAGCTTCTGAAATAGACACCTCTTCTTTATCGACTAAAAGCGCTTTTGATGTTGTCGCTGCTGCATCAAGCTGATCGCCATCAGATGCACCGTCAATAGGCGTACTTTCTACAAAAGATAATTCAGTGTCTAGCACATGCTGGTGGTCAAAATCAATGTCATCAGATGAAAGGACTTCTTCAGAATTTTCTTCATTTGCTAATTCTGACGCTTCTTTCAAGAATGCTTCACGTTCAGAAACAGGAATTTGATAATAATCCATATGAATTTCTGAAAATGGCAAGAACCCTTGACGGCCCCCTCCATATTCAACAAAGGCAGCCTGCAGGGATGGCTCAACACGCATCACTTTGGCAAGATAAATATTACCTTTATTTATTTTTTTTGTTGTTGTTTCTGAATCAAATTCCTCTAGTTGTTTATCTGATACAAGCGCTACACGCAATTCTTCCGCGTGCGATGCTTCAATAAGTAGCTTTTTAGCCATTGATATAAATTCTCCAAATTAATGTGTACATCAACCTTCTGCTTCAAAAGTTGGTCATTCAACAGACCGTATAAAAAGTGAACAGAGGTGGACATAAAATATTAAAACTCTTGTTATTTTTTAAAATTGTGCTTTTTAAGTGCCCTATTAAAGAGACACCTCATGCGTTGCAAAAATGTCACAACACTGCTATCAGTAAACCACAAAACAATAAAAATTAATAGAGTATTTTTCATACATTCTGCCTATTTTTTGCAACATATTATTTTGAGGAATGCATAACTTTATAAAAAATGCATTCATAAATATTGCCTTGTCTGGCTATAAAATGTTAAATATTTTAGCAGTATATCTTTTAACAGAGATTCATATAGTCAAGCCATTTAAATATATATTTGTTCTACTGCCTTTATATAGCAACGCTCAACATTCAAATAATACCGTAGAAGAAAAAGTAACCACACACATATATGAAAATAAGATAGAAAAAATAAAACAATATTTAGTAGAACAAGAAGAGATTCATAGTAACCCAGCTGCCTATTTTTATCATGGATATTTATATATTTGTGGTAATATACCAAAAAATGCAGGACTTGCCAATTTTTATTTTTTAAAAGCTATAGAAAGCAGCCAGCGAAATGTTCATATCAAACGCATGGCGCAAAAAGCCATGGCAGATAGCTTATATAGTGGAGACGGTTGCGAAAAGTCACTTAAATTAGCGCATGACTATTATTTAGCGTCTGCAAAACTTGGATACGTACCCGCTATGTTTAACGTTGCCATTACTTTTAAAGAAATAGGCAACGATAAGCAATACAAATTTTGGATGAACCGATACAATCAATATATGCTTTTAGAGGATTCTCTTTGATTTTTATACAGCTGTTTTCTGATGGGCCTCCGTAA
>DPKF01000108.1 GCA_003542655.1 Holosporales bacterium | reverse complement strand
ACCTGAAAAGCACCAACAATTTCTGTACTACGCGTTAAAGAACGCGCCACTTCTGTTTCGGGAGAGATAATACGATCAACGGCAATTGTTTGCGACTGAAATAAGTGAATCCATTCAGGGCTTAAATAACTATTACTGCGCACACGAGCAATTTTAATGGGAATATCGAAAAGGCTTTTCACCACCTCGCAGGCAACAATATTCACCTCGTCAGATGCCGTGACTGCAATCATTAAATCTGTTTCAGCACATCCTGCTTTTTGCAAAACATCGGGATGCGATGCATGCCCTAAAATAGGCTGAACATCTAGTTTTTCAGCAACACGTTCTAAGGTTTGCGGATCATTATCAACAATTGTAACCTCATAATCTGTATATTCTTCGTATGCAAAATATCGTGCAATACTATACCCAACACGACCGGCACCTAAAATTAATACGCGCATAAACTATGAAGCTTTATGATTCTTATGACTATCCCTTATTTTAACGAATTTTTTGCTTAACACCTAATGAAAACAGCAATTTTCATTTCGCAAGTGGTGCACCCAAGAGGATTCGAACCTCTGACCTTTGCCTCCGGAGGGCAACGCTCTATCCAGCTGAGCTATGGGTGCATAAAAACATGTTACTAAGATCGCACATTTATGTATCAATGCGCAATCAATTAGCCTTCTCCGTGTGATTTTGAATATGCTGGAATATCATCAAAAGTATGCAGTTTTTCAATATGCCCCCAAGAAAATTCAGATTGAATTTTCTCAAGTACTTTTAAAATAAGGGCATCATCAACATGTGTATGCGCATTTTTATGCACCAAGCGGCATTGCAGTGCATCAACAACATCTGGCATGATGCTGTTTTCACCAAGTGGGTCTACCACAACACCCCGGCACGTAATAAGTTTAAGCCGCATTTCAGTGTTTGCTAATAGTGCATCTAATTTTTTTCCAACAATTTTTGCTATTTCTGTAGTTTCTAGAAAAATATCAATTCCATCAACGCGGCGCGTTTTTGGTTTAACAAGATCTGGCGCTTTTGAGACAGGGTATATTTTAATAGGTGTATAATCATCAGATTCATAACCATCAAATTTTTCACCTAAATTAGAAATAATTTTGTCGGTATAGGTTGTTGTGCTGACAGACCCGACGTCGCCCATCACATCGCGCGTAAAACATTTATCCCGACCAAGTGTTACAAAAACAGCATTTTCAATAGCATCGGCAGCTTTAAATTCGCCCAGATGGCGCAGCATCATAACACCAGAAAACAGCATAGCTGTTGGGTTTATTTTATTAAGCCCCGCATATTTAGGGGCAGAACCATGAACTGCTTCAAAAATAGAGTATTCTTCACCAATGTTAGCACCCGGTGCAAAACCAAGACCGCCAATCAGGCCAGACCCTAAATCGCTTAAGATATCGCCGTTCATATTGGTTGTAACGATCACATCAAACTGTTCAGGAAATTTAACCATGAGGTGTGCGCAGTTATCAATAATCACATGAGAACTATTAATATCTGGGTAATCTGTTGCAATTTCTTCAAAAGTGCGTTTAACAAGGCCTTCAGATAATTTCATAATATTGGCTTTGGTTGCACAAGCAACAGATTTTCTGCCTGCAGATCGTGCAAATTCAAAGGCTAGGCGAACAATTTTCTCGCACCCTTTGCGTGATATCAGTTTAAGGCATTCTGCAACACCCGGTGTTTGCATATATTCAATGCCAGCATATAAATCTTCAACATTTTCACGCACAATGACCAAGTCAACGCCCCGCCCAGAAAAAGGGGTGATAACACCTGGACATTCTTTAACAGGGCGGATATTACCAAAAGTTTCAAACATTTTACGTAGGGTTACATTCGCTGATTTTTGCCCAAAACCAACAGGTGTTTCTAAAGGGCCTTTTAAAACAACTTTATTGCGCATAATAGAATCGATGGTTGATTGCGGCACACCTGTTTCAATGCCCTGTTTAAAAGCCTGTGCCCCAGCAAGGGCGTCTTCCCAATTTATTTTTACACCCGTTGCATCTATAATTTTTCTTGTAGCAGAGGTAACTTCTTCACCAATACCATCACCTTTAATAAATGTAATGTTATGCGCCATAGTATTTAACTTTGAAAATCTGACATGATATCAGTCTAAACAAGAAAATCAGTTTGGTAAATGCGTTCTTAAAGTTAACTGATCGTATCAAGTAAAACTTTTTATATTTGATTTTTAATTGTTCCCATAAAAAGAAAAGGTTAGGATCAAACTAACTTAAAAAAATAGGTAATCTATGTTTAACAATAATACACTTTCAGTTTTAGGCCGCCAGTGGCAACAAGAATCAATCAATGAAAGAGATTCGTTAACATTACAACAAAAGCACGACCTGCTGCCATTATTATCAGAAATTATACTCAGGCGCAAAATTTCTGTTGAAGACGCTGAGACTTACCTAGAGCCCACTATTAAAAATACGTTACAAGATCCATCCCTTTTAAAAGATATGGATAAAGCGGTAGAGCGTGTTTTAAAGGCCATAAAAAATAAAGAAAATATCCTTATTTATGCTGATTACGATGTAGATGGCGCAACATCTTCAGCCCTTATACGAAAATTTTTTAAAGAAATAGGTATTGATACCGGCTTATATATTCCTGATCGCATTGAAGAAGGATACGGCGCTAATATTGACGCCATGCAATCTATAAAAGACCAAAACTATAATCTGGTTATTATGTGCGATTGTGGAACAACTGCCTTTGAACCTTTAGCCCACGCAAAAAAAATTGGGTTAGATGTGATTGTTTTAGATCACCACACAACCGAGCCCAATCTTCCAGAATGTATTGCCTTAGTCAATCCGCATCGCTTGGACCAAGACGATCATGTTAAAAATAATTTTGGTTTATTATGTGCTGCTGGTGTTGCATTTTGTTTTCTGGCCGCTTTAAACCGCATACGTAAACAACAAAAACATGATGTCATCCCCAATCTTATCGACTATTTAGATTTGGTTGCCCTTGGAACTGTCTGTGATGTGATGCCTTTAAAAGGCATAAACCGGGCAATTGTGTCGCAAGGGTTAAAACTGATGCAACGTCAAAAAAATATTGGCTTATCGGCCTTAATGCAGGTGTCTGGTGTTTATGACACGCCGTCAAGTTATCATTTAGGTTTTTTCTTAGGGCCGCGCATTAATGCTGGTGGGCGTGTTGGAAAAGCAGATATGGGGTCAAAACTTTTAACAACAGATGATCCGTTAACAGCAAAGCGTTTAGCTGAACAATTACACCATTTTAATGAAGAACGCAAAACTGTTGAAGCCATTATGCTAGCACAAGCCTATATTAAGATAGAGGATGAAAAACTATATGAAGACCCCGTCATTGTTATCAGTGAAAATGATTGGCACCCAGGCGTTATTGGCATAGCAGCAAGTCGCATTAAAGAAAAATATAATAAGCCAACCATTGTGATCGCGTTTGAGGGTGCAGAGGGTAAAGGGTCTGGAAGATCCGTTCCTGGTGTTGACCTTGGGCCTGCCATGCACGATGCCGTGCACAAAAATATATTATTAAAGGGCGGTGGACACGCGATGGCTGTTGGCTTATCGATTAAAAAAGATAGACTAGACGATTTTCGGGCATTTTTAATAGATCGCTTTGCTGAAGATGTTCAAAATTACCAACCCATTTCGAAAGTGGACGGCGTTTTATCCATATCTGGCGTGCATATTGATCTGGCCAAATCTTTATTGCTATTAGAACCTTTTGGACAAGGTAACACGACACCTAAATTTGTTTTGGAAAATGTAAGGCCTGCGTTTGTAATGCCCGTGGGTGATGGGCACTTTCGTGTGACCTTAGAAGATAAAGGCGGCAACACGCTGGAAGCTATGGCCTTTCGTGTGCGCAACACACCACTAGAAGCGGTTCTTATCAATACACAAAATAATCTTCATGTTTTAGGATCTGTTAAATATGATGTATGGAATAACAGAGAAAAAGCATCATTTTTTATTGATGATGTGATGGTGAATATTAATGAAAAATTAACTAATTTCGGATAGAATTAGATTAGATTAGATTAGATTAGATTAGATATCTAATTGTATTTAAAACTTAACATCTATATAAAGGATAATTTTATGAATAAAAAATATATGGCTATTTTATTAGCAGGCGTATTTGGAAGTAATGCATTTGCGTCCAGTGATGCTAGCAGAGAAGACAATATGAGGTCATTACGAATTGCAGTAATTGACCTTGTAACGTCTGGTGATGCAGATGACCAATTAGCGCGCTTTTTGTCAAACAATACAAAAAAACAGAGAGCTAATCTTATATCTGACATTATTCAAAGTTTAAATAATTTAGATGTTCACTCAAGGGGGAAGAAAAAAATTTCAGATGAAGATTTTGTAGACTTTATCACGACGTTTAAAAAAACTGAACCAAATAATGCTGGGGACGCAATTTTTTCTTATAGAGATAAAAACATGATGAATGGTATGGCCCCATGTGAATTGTCTATCCCTAAAGAGGTTGATTTCGCAGAATTTGCAGAAGCATTAAAAACAATGGATAATGGGTCTACTGTTCATATTGAAGTTACACGAGAAGAGGCTACTGACAGAACAAAAATTTCATCCATTCTTGTCGTATTGGGCGACAAAACAGTAACCGATAGTACAGCAGATGAAAAATACAAGCGTACTCTAACTCTAAAAATTACTCAAGAAATGCAATATCGTTAAACTAAATATCTACGTATAAAAATAAAAAATATTGTTATAAACAATCCAAGGGACCATTCTTTTGGATTGTTTATTTAGTATGATATTAAAGTAATATAATATATGATCTAGTTTGTTAAATTTAATGCCGTTGCTAAATTTATAAAATCTTCTAAGGTTAAATTTTCTGCTCTTAAAGTTGGTTTTAAGCCACACTCTTCCATCAGCGCTTCACTAATCAGCCCCT
>DPKF01000195.1 GCA_003542655.1 Holosporales bacterium | reverse complement strand
GTTGATGAAGAATTTAATACGAAATCTGTTACAGCAAAAGAAAAATCAAAAAAACAGCTATCAGATCTCTTCTATAATACAATTGTCGATGGTGATGATTTTAACTATTCTTCACACCTGAATTTAGCGTTTGAATCTAAAGGTGAAAAACCATTTTTAGAAAATGGAAAAACGTTTGTTCAATCGATCGAAAGCTATCAATTGCCAGGCGAATATGAATTAGGCGTTTCTTTTGCATCAGCTATTGGAAAAATCTTTGCCCTTAGCGTCGATGGCATGCTCTCTTATAAAGATTTTACGCCACATGCAGATCTAAGGATTACATTTAATCAGGCATCACATAAAGAACTTTTGAATTTTTTGGAAAATATAACAATTGCAGCAAAAGGAACAAGTTTTCAAAAAACTGCTAATACATACTTTGCGTTGATACAGTCCCTACCTTATGATACCATTTTCAAACCAGAAAAAAACCCTAAGACTGACAAAGAAGAAAATGTGTTGAAAATCCAGTTTTAAAATTTTCCACGTGCAACATTGTTTCAAAGATATAGATGAGACGTTTCTTTGTAAATTTGAAACAATCCCTGGAAATTTCTTTCAAATCCGTGTTTAATAGAGTTAATTATTTAATAATATAAATGCTTACATTACAGGATAAAAGCAATGGCAAAAACAAATACGGATGATCGATCAAAAGCCTTAGAAGCAGCCCTTACTCAAATTGAAAGATCTTTCGGTAAAGGGTCTATTATGCGCTTGGGGTCTGATGACCAAGTGATTGAAACAGAAACTGTGTCGACTGGTTCTTTAGGTTTAGATATTGGCCTTGGTGTTGGTGGGCTGCCAAAAGGGCGTGTTATTGAAATTTATGGACCAGAATCATCTGGTAAAACAACACTGGCGTTGCATGTTATCGCTGAAGCACAAAAAAAAGGCGGAACCTGTGCCTTTGTTGATGCAGAGCACGCGCTAGACCCTGTTTATGCTCGTAAATTGGGTGTCAATTTAGAGGAACTTTTAATTTCTCAACCCGATACGGGTGAACAAGCTTTAGAAATTACAGATACACTTGTACGTTCTGGCGGTGTGGATGTTTTGGTTGTAGACAGTGTCGCAGCACTTGTGCCCAAAGCTGAACTTGAAGGCGAAATGGGTGATTCACACATGGGGCTTCAAGCACGGTTAATGAGCCAAGCCCTGCGTAAGTTAACAGGATCTATTTCACGCACAAATTGCATGGTTATTTTCATTAACCAAATACGTCAAAAAATTGGGGTGATGTTTGGAAACCCCGAAACCACAACCGGTGGTAATGCCCTTAAATTTTATGCTTCTGTTCGTTTAGATATTCGCCGTATTGGTGCAATTAAAGATAAAGAGAATGTTATTGGCAACCAAACACGCGTTAAAGTTGTTAAAAATAAAATGGCACCACCCTTTAAAATTATTGAATTTGATATTATGTACGGAGAAGGCATTTCAAAAACAGGTGAGCTTATTGACCTTGGCGTAAAAGCAGATGTTATTGATAAAGCCGGTTCTTGGTATTCATATGGTCCGCAACGTATTGGTCAAGGTAAAGAGTCTGCACGCCAATTTTTGAAAGACAATCCTAATATTGCACAAGAAATTGAAAATAAAATAAAAGCAGATATTGGTCTTGTTGCAAAAAAAATGTTGCTTGATGTGACAGAGGAAGACTAAGTGTCACGCATTGTATCTGGCGTTCGTCCAACCGGGCACCCACAACTTGGCAATTATTTTGGCGCCTTAAAGCAGTGGGTTGATATTGCAGAAAAAGCGGATGAAACGTTTTTTTGTATTGTTGACCAGCATGCTTTAACAACCCTAAGGGATCTGCATACGTTAAAGCAAGATACAATGATTATGGCTGCAACCTATATTGCATGCGGCATTGACCCCGTCAAAAACTCTATTTTTGTTCAAAGTCATATTCCTTGTCACACAGAACTTGCATGGTATTTAACCTGCATGACACCAATGGGTTGGTTATCACGCATGACACAGTTTAAAGATAAGGCTGGTAAGAACCGTGAAAATGCCTTAACGGGGTTGTTCACTTATCCTGTGTTAATGGCAGCCGACATTGTTTTATATGGTGCAACACATGTGCCCGTTGGGGACGATCAAAAGCAACATGTAGAATTTGCCCGCGATATTGTTCAAGTGTTTAACAATATGGCTAAAAGTGACGTTTTAAAAATGCCGGAACCTGTTATTCAAAAATCTGGTGCGCGGATTAAAAGCCTTCGTGATGGCCTTAGAAAAATGAGCAAATCAGATATATCTGATTATTCGCGTATTAATTTAAATGATGATAATGATTTAATTGCATTAAAAATTAAAAAAGCAAAGACAGATCCTGACACTATTACGGGTGATATCAAGTTACTAGAAAGCAGACCCGAACTTGAAAATTTAATAACACTGCATGCATTACTAGAAAATAAATCTACTCAAGATGTTTTAAACAGCTTTGAAGGTAAAAAATTTTCAGATTTAAAAATGTCTCTCACAGATTTGCTGATAGCGCATTTATCCCCTATACGGGAAAAGGTCAAAGCGCTGTTAAATGATCAAGCTTATTTAAATAAATGCTTAAAAGATGGCGCTGATCGTGCCAACAAAGTTGCACACCATACCATGCAACAAGTCAGATCCAGTCTCAACTTATTGCAACTGTAAATGCTATACGAACATTTAACAGAAGCGCACCTTTGTTTTTTTGCAAAAAACTTTGCCCGCACCGTTAGCTTTCCAAATGTTGTGTGTTTATATGGCGACTTGGGTGCAGGAAAATCCACATTTTGCAGAACCCTTATTCAAACACTTTTGGGTGATGCTGATCACGTTGTACCAAGCCCGACATTTACCCTGGTTCAAGAATATGAATGTGAAAAGGGTATAATATATCACTTTGATCTCTATCGCTTACAACACGCGGAAGACTTAATAGAGCTTAACATTGAAGAAGCACTACAATCGGGGCTTTGTTTAATTGAATGGCCTGATCGCCTTGGCGCTTTTATGCCCCAATGTAAAATTGATATTCATATTGAAAAAGAAAGTGATGATTTGCGATCGGTGCGGCACGTCATCACCAAATAAATCTCACGCTTATAAAAAGAATGAGGAAAAATGAATAAATTCAAGCAAATTATTTTAGCTCTATTTTCTGTGATGCCGTTTGTGAATGCAGAAAAAATATTGATTGAATCTGTTTCACCAAACTTTGGATTGATTGCAATTTTAGAACAGACAAAGGATGCAACGTATCTTTATTTACTAAAGGATCCACGATCAATTTTAGGAAGTGTATGGATCAGAAACCATAAAACACCTCATAAAGCTTATGATCCTACAGAGTTGATGCTGAAGAAT
>DPKF01000207.1 GCA_003542655.1 Holosporales bacterium | reverse complement strand
GACCGTATAGCAAGAACCAGTACGCTCTTTGGTAAAACCTATTTTGAATTCAAATTATTAAGCGACCTCACATTCACAACGAATGTTAGCGTTGATTTAAGAAATTACAATTATGAGCGTTTTGACAACCGTTTTGTAGGTGATGGAGCAACAGCTGGTAGAGGTGGAAGAACCAATACGGTAACGCAATCGGTTAACGTGAACCAGTTGTTAAACTATACAAAATCATTTGGAAATCATAATTTTACCGCGTTATTGGGTCATGAAAATTTAGATTATACCTACCGTTATTTCTATGGGTTCCGTCAAGGTTTAATTGTGGACGGCAATTCTGAATTAATCAACTTTACAACAACCAACTCCTTAACTTCTTATGAAGATAAATACAGAACAGAAGGGTATTTTGGGAGATTAGATTATAATTATGACAGCAGATATTATCTTTCCGGATCATACCGTAATGATGGATCTTCTAAATTCTACGAAGATGTACGTTGGGGTGATTTTTGGTCGCTAGGTGGTTCTTGGAGAATTGATCAAGAAGACTTTTTGAAAGGAAATGAATGGGTTAACCAGTTAAAATTAAGAGGGTCTTACGGAGAATTAGGGAATGATGCCGGAATCAGTCTATATGCAAACCAAGCATTGTATGAGTTAGGCCGAAATAATGCCAATGAGCCAGGTTTTGTATACCAAACTTTACCTAACAATGATTTATCATGGGAAGCTAATAAAAGTTTTGACGTTGCCTTAGAATTTGGCATAAAAAACAGGGTTGAAGGTTCTATTGAATTTTATCACAGAATTTCAGATAACTTATTGTTTGATGTACCGCTTCCGTTAACAGCTGGTGTAGGATCAATAACCAGAAATGCAGGTACCATGTACAATGAAGGTATTGAACTTACTTTAGCAGCAGATATTGTTAAAAAAGAAAATTTCAAGTGGAATATCAACTTTAACATGTCAACAATTAAAAATGAGTTTACCAAATTACCGGGCGACAGAATAAATGAAGATGGAACAAAGTATTATGATGAAATTATTACCGGAACCAAAAAATTGAAAACAGGTCAGTCATTATATGATTACTGGTTACGCGACTGGACAGGTGTTGATCCTGCTGATGGTTTATCATTGTACAAATTTGATGAAACCAAAACTGCCGGAGCATCTGAGCGCACCATTGACGGCGTGTTAATGACTACCAATCCGAATAATGCCTTATTTCACTATGCCGGTTCAGCAATTCCTGATTTTATGGGAGGTGTAACCAATTCATTTAAGTTAAATAATTTTACATTTACGGTATTGGTAACTTACCAATTTGGTGGTTCTACTTACGATTCTACTTATGCTAACTTAATGCACGGTGGGGCTTCAACAGGTCAGGCATGGCACACAGATATTTTTAACCGTTGGCAACAACCAGGTGATATCACCTCAGTTCCAAGATTAGATACTGGACAATCAACCAACATTAGTGCTGCTTCAGATCGTTGGTTGGTAAGTTCAACATTTGTTAATTTAAAATCGATGAACTTAACGTATAACCTTCCTAAAACTTTAATAGAAAATTTGGGATTGATTAATGCAAAAATATACCTTAGTGGTGAAAACTTGTACTTAAATACCAAAAGACAAGGATTGGATGTACAACGCAGTTTTACAGGAACTACCGATTACACCTATACCCCTTCACGTATTATATCTACAGGAATAAACTTAACTTTCTAAAATCAGTACGATATGAAAAATATATTAAAAAAATTAGGAATCATAATCTTTGTTCTTTCACTTACCGCTTGTGAAGACGATTACTTAGATACTTTACCAACCGATTCGGTTGGCGCAGGAGAAGCTATTGCAACTACTAAAAATGCCTGGGCTTCCTTAAATGGAATTCACAGAACATTATATTCTCAAATGAGAGCCACGCAAGGAGAAGGCGGTTTAGGGGGTGTTTTCATAGTATCAGAACATTTGGGTGATGACCTGGTATATGCATTAGCGTCACCACTTAATACGTCTTGGTATAACGGCACCTATAAATGGGTTGATCATAGAAATGATAACAGTAGTATTGCTTCCTATCCTTATTATTATTTCTATAGAATTATCAATGATGCCAATTTAATTATTGCAAATATTGACAATGCTGTAGGAGATCCAACTGAAAAAAACAGGATTAAAGGTCAAGCGTTAGCCTACAGAGGATGGGCACATTTTAATTTGGTGCAATTATACGGAAAACGTTATGTGCGAGGCGCTGTAAATAGCCAATTAGGCGTGCCAATTATGGTAACTTCTTCCACTGAAGGGAAAGCTAGAAACACCGTTGAAGAAGTGTATGCTCAAATTAATACTGATTTGAATGGTGCTGCCGAACTTTTAACGGGTTATAGCAGACCTAATAAATCTCATTTAAATTTAAATGTTGTAAATGGTTTAAGAGCACGTGTTGCTTTAACCCAAGGTAAATGGGCTGATGCCGCTACCCATGCAGCAAATGCAAAAGCTGGATTTACATTAATGACATCCTCCCAATACCAAGGCGGATTTAATGATATGACCAATTCTGAGTGGATGTGGGGTAGTGCTATTTTAGATGATCAAACTATGTACTTCTATAGCTTTCACGCGTATATGTCAAGAAACTTTTCTTCTACCCACATACGTTCTTATCCAAAAGCGGTTTACAGAGATTTATATACCAAATTTCCAACTACGGATATCAGAAGAACTTTAGTTGCAACCACCAATTCAACAGCAGATAATTACCCTTCTTATATGACTTTTGCAGGTGGTGTTACCTATAATCGTTCAGCAGGTGTCAGCAATAAATTTTGGGTTAAAAACCCATCCAGTTCTGTAGCAGATATTTTGAATATGCGCGTATCTGAAATGTGGTTAATAGAGGCTGAAGCCAGAGCGCGTAATGGTGAAGATGCATTGGCTCAAAATGCACTCCATGCTTTAAATTTAACTCGCAGATCAGATGTTCCAGTTAAATCTATCAATGTTGGTGACGCCTTAATTGATGAAATTATGCTTCACAGACGTATGGAGTTGTGGGGAGAAGGATTTAGATTCTTTGACTTAAAACGTACCAATGCTGCATTGAAAAGAGACCATACTGGCAC
>DPKF01000189.1 GCA_003542655.1 Holosporales bacterium | reverse complement strand
GCTCTGATGGCGTGCGTAGTCGTGGCGCGTGCATGTAGAATTTGTCCCATAAGGCTTCTCTTTCTTCTAAGGTGAGTTTCTTATCTTCTTTCTCTTTATTCACCTTTAAATATAACCTATCTTTTAAACCGCTACTATCTAGAACTTTACAGTTAATCCCGAATTGAGACTTGGATCACTTAACCCCCCATGCAGTATCTTAAACTTAACCATCAAGAAGACCTAAATCAGTACACAGTTTCATGGACAATAGCGCGCCCATACTGATACTATGAACTATCGGTAAATATAGTAATAAAAGTCATGAGTATTCTTGCAAAACGCCTTGATCGCATTAAATTATCTCCAACACTGCAAATTATGGCACAAGCCCAAAAAGCTAAGGCTGAAGGTAAGGATATGCTTATTTTAGCAGCTGGGGAACTAGATTTTGATACGCCTGATTTTATAAAACAAGCTGCCGCACAAGCAATGGAGCAAGGATTAACCCGCTATACAGCTGTTGATGGTCTGCCTGCTTTTAAAAAAGCCATTCAGGATAAAATGCTACGCGATAACAAGCTAACCTTTTCTTTAGATGAAATAATGGTCTCTGCCGGTGCTAAGCAAGTTTTGTTTAATGCCATGATTGCAACCATTGAACAAAATGATGAGGTGATTATTCCAGCCCCTTATTGGCCGTCTTATACAGATGTTGTTCTTTTATTTAATGGTATACCTATAATCGTTCATACAGAAGAACGCTTTCAATTTAAAATGACGCCAGATCAATTGCGCCATGCTATTACTGATAAAACAAAGTGGGTGTTTATAAATAGCCCTGGTAACCCTTCAGGTGCAGTATATAGTAAAGAAGAACTAGCAGCCTTAGCTGCTGTACTGCGCGACTTTCCGCATGTGCATATTTTAACAGATGATATTTACGAACATATAACGTTTAATACACCGTTTTATACCATCTTAAATGCAGCACCAGACTTAAAAGAACGTACCTTAATCTTAAATGGATTATCCAAAGCTTTTTCAATGACAGGTTGGCGACTAGGTTATGGTGTGGGTCCAAAACACTTAATTAAAGCGATGACCAAAATACAATCACAAAGCACAACGAATGCAAATTCTATTGCACAAGGTGCTGGTGTGATCGCCCTGAATAGCAATCTTTCATTTTTAGATGCATGGAAAAAAGAACTGTTAAACCGGCGCGATGTTTTGGTAAGCGGTATTAATAACATCGATGGTCTTAGTTGCCAATCACCAGAGGGAAGCTTTTACCTTTATATAAACTGTTCTGATTTATTAAACAAAGTAACACCTAACGGGCAAGTCTTGCAAAATGACCATGAAATTTGTGGTTATTTTTTGGATTTCGGTGTTGCGGTTGTTCCAGGTTCTGCCTTTGGTCTGTCCCCTTATTTTAGAATATCCTTTGCCGCGTCTATGACCGATCTTGAAAAAGCTGTCGCTCGATTAGATAGGGCTGTTAAAGCATTAATGTAAAAAAAACAGGGTTATTTGCCGTGCCACGTTATAAGGTATTAATGGAGTATGACGGGACAAAGTTTCATGGCTTTCAACGTCAAAAGGAACTAATCAGTGTTCAGGGGTTAATGGAGGATTCTTTACTAAAAATAGCACAAGAAAATGTAACTGTTCATGGGTCAGGCAGAACAGATGCAGGTGTTCATGCAATAGGACAAGTTACCCATTTTGATTTGATGAACAATATTCCCCCTTTTAAATTACGTGAAGGGTTGAATTATTGTATGTCAGAAAAAGGCTGCAGCGTTTTAGACATGAGTATAGTATCTGATGATTTTCATGCACGATTTCAGGCAAAAAGTCGCACCTATATTTATAAAATTTTAAACAGAAGACCGCCTTCACCCCTTTACGATCAACGTGTTTGGCATATTAAAAATCCCTTAAATATTGACTTGATGCAAGAAGCTGCAAAATATTTTATTGGTCGTCATGATTTTTCGGCATTTCGATGTATCCACTGTCAGGTAACATCTCCCATTAAAACGATGGCGCAATGTGATGTCATTGAAAAAGATGGCTTAATAGAAATTCATATATCATCACGATCTTTTTTGCATAATCAAATACGTATTATGGCGGGGACACTTGTGCAAATTGGGTTAGGTAAAGAAAAAGCAATTTGGGTGAAGCAGCTTTTAGAAGCAGGCGATAGACGAAAGTCAGGGCAAACAGCGCCACCATATGGACTATATTTTGCGAAAGTAATCTATTAATTAAGTTAAAGGTTTAAGGTCTGTAAATGGGACAACAGCCTCCCTTATAAGAAGTTAAGATGTATCATAATCCAGAATGGTGACTTATTGTCTTTTATAAAAGTAAGGCCGTATAGCGTCGCCATCTTTCTTTTGAGTGCCGTGTATTTAATTCAGGATACTCTTTAATAATAATATTCCAGGCAATTTCAGGATTAGCAATAATTTCTTCCTTTGCTTTTGTCAGACCTTTATAAATTGCATCCATATTTTTACTATTTTTATGGTGTGCTAAAACTTGTCCGTTGTAAGAAATGCCAAAATCTTTCAACTTATATATGTGCAGGTCTGGATTATGTTCTAAAAGTTCTGGGGCAAATATAAGGGGGATATGCATTGCGGCATCATATTGCCCACTTAATAGCCCTTGCGATAAATGGTATAAACTATAAATGCGCTCCACATCATTAAACGTTAAAGATACTGTTTTTAAAATAGTTTCTAAAAAACTTTCGCTAAAACTACCTGGGCTGGATTGATGCCCTATTTTTTTTCCCTTTAACGCTTTTAAAGGAACTGTGCTTACAAAAACATCAAGGGGTTCTTTAATTAGTGTGAAACCTTCCTCAATCTGCAAGCCCTTTTTTTGTAAAGCTTTAATAGCTGGTTCATAGGAAATAGCTAAGTTAATTGTACCAAGCGAAAGTTGCTGTAATGCTTTTGATGAGCTTTGAAAGGGAACAAATTCTGTATCTTTTGGAATTAAGTTTTTTGCTTTTGCATAAATTAATAAACCATGTTGAATGTTGATAACCCAGTCTAGACCAATACGAAGTGGCTGTTTTGCCAGTATGCTTGATGCTGACAAAAATAAAATGATGCATATTAATTTCATATATATAACCCTATTCAATAAATTTTTTATCAAGAAATTTTGCCCCATAGTTAAGACATAAACACAAAGCAATCACAATAATAAGACCACAAAACATAAGTGGTAATTCTAATTGTCCGTGACTTAACATAATCAAATAGCCTAAACCTGAAGACGCGCCTATCCAATCGACGGCAAGCACACTTAATGGTGCATGAATCAACGACAACCTTAACCCTTGCCATATAAAGGGCACTGCATAGATTAAACGCACGTAATATAAAAATCTATATTCAGGTGCTTTTAAGGCTAATTTTTGTTGTTCCCATACATAGGGCGTATTTCCCAAACCTTGTAAAATTCCGGCAAATAAAGGAAAAAAGGTGGTGATTGATAAGGCGACAATTTTTGCAAGCATGCCCGATCCACAGACATATAATAAAATTGGTAAAATCAAAAAAACAGGAACAGACTGAAGTGCTACTAAAAAGGGCTCTATCGCATGCGTCAACGATTTATACCTGTAAATCACCAGTGCTAAAATAGTGCCGGATAACGTTGCAATGCATACACCAACACCCAATGGTATGAGGCTTTGTAATAAATGATAAGCCAAAATACTATAATTATTATAAAAGGCGATCGCCACATCAGTCGGTTTTGGTATAATATAAGCGGGAACCGAAAAAATTTTAATGATCAAAGCCCACAATACAAGTAAAACACCTAAAATAATGAATCGATAGACCGCAATAGGAGAAGTTTTATCTGCCTGCTTCTTATCCTGTTGTTCTGGATGCACATCGTCAGAAATATCAATGATATTATTATATTCTTTGTTTTTCTGTTTTTTGTTGACGACGTGCAATACGCCGTGTGTGTTTTTTAACTGTAGTATGGAGTCTGTGAATAAATGGATATCCTGCTCGCAATGCGTCACAATCAGAACCGTTTTACCCATGCAATAACGTTGAATAATTTTATATAACTTTTGACGCATTTTTGTATCTTGCGATGAAAACGGTTCATCTAAAAAATAGAGTGGAACATCCTGTATAATGGTCATTGCAAGTTGTAGACGTTGTT
>DPKF01000200.1:11512-13423 GCA_003542655.1 Holosporales bacterium | reverse complement strand
TATGGATGCGCTTTTAATGATGGTACCAACAAAAAATGCCCTGTTTTTTTCTAAAGATGGGGATTACTACCCGCAAAAAGGTTATTTAGAAACAACATTTCCACTAATCTATAAAGAACATCAAACAAAGTCAACTGAAGTTCAATCTTATATTTATGGGGGGGTACAAATATGGTCTAAAAAAGGATTTTTAGATTACAAGTCGCACAATAAAAAGTATCCGATGCTACCCGCTTTTCATCATGCAGAGAAAAAAAATCGCTTGTGGGGCACACGCTATAATCACTTATGGTGTGATATTGGTACGCTAGAATCTTATAATAGCCTCAATAAAATTCTATCGCATTATAATGAGCCGCAATAAAAGAATTGAACAAATATCCCGTTCTATTTTACTTCAAAAAAAGTGTACGACAAGGTGATAAGGTTTACATCATCTAAATCGGGGTCTTTCATAATTTCAGGATCAATATAAAACTGAACAGGCATATCCATTGCTTGATTTGGGTAAAGCAATTGGCGTTCAAAACAAAAACAGGCAACTTTACTAAAGTATTGGCCAGCTTTTTCTGGCGTTACATTATAGGTTGCCATGCCGATGATGGGTTTTGACGTTAAATTCTCTGCCCTATAAAAGGCTAGTGCATTTTGACCAATTTTAATGGTTGTTTCATGTTGAAGGGGGGTAAACTTCCAATGCAAATCACGATGAACATTTGCAACAAACTGAATTGTAAGAGATCTATTAGCTGTTTTTGTAGAGTGAAACTTAACAATTTTTGGTGTTCCACCATACCCTGTTTTTTGACAAAACATACGATAAAGTGGCACACATAAATAGGCAAAACCAAACATCCCAAAAAACAAGCTTGCTAAAATAAGACCAGTTTTCGGATCTTTTTTAGGCTGGCTCATGAAATGTTTGGCTTAACGTTTTAAGAACGTGCGTTAATATCTTTTTCCATTTTTTGGTCACGTTGATACATAACATTACGCATTGATGCATATATATCAAGAGAATTCTTTTGAAGATCATCCAAGAATTCAATAACTTTTTCCCGTTCAGATATAATTTGAACACCCCACATAGCCATATATAGATTACGTTGCTGCAAGTGACGGTTACTATGACGGTGATCATTTTTAACGATCATTCCAACTGGATTTATCATAAAGTCACCAGCAATACCAAACATACCCCTAAATGTGGAAGAACCGAATAGAGGCAATACCAAATATGGACCAGATTCAATGCCCCATGATGCAAGCGTTTGACCAAACCATGCTTGTTTATTGTCTAAGCCCAAGCCATCAGCCATATCAATCATACCCAAGCCACCAAATAGTGTGTTAATAACAAAGCTACATGTTGTCTGAAAGAACGCATCCATTTCCCCTTGCAACAAATGGTTAACAGCGTACAAAGGGCTTGCTAGATTATTTAAGAAGTTATCAACGCCACTCCTTGCAACACTTGGCGTGATATTTCTATAAATATGTGCTAAAGGTTCAAAAAGAATAATATCTAACGCACCATTAATATTAAAGACAACACGGTTTAAAGGTTCTAACGGGTCATCATATCCACCCGCGCCAGCACCATAATCGTCATGTTCATCTTCTTTAATTTCGATCACAGCACCATGCTTTTTCTTAGCAAACCTTTTAAGCTCTGCATCGACAAGTTCTTGTTTTTCTTGTTTTGTGTATTCTTGAACTTTAACTTCTTCAGATTTTCTGACTTCAGCCATAAGCGATGTTGCCATCACTGCTGTTAATAAAATAGAAAAACGCATTTAAACCCTCTGATCATCATAAAAACAATATTTACCTCAAAATTTAACAAATAATGACTAAAATAGATAGTCTTTTTTTATTATGACCATCAATTCGGGATTATTTTTTTGCGTT
>DPKF01000200.1:0-11370 GCA_003542655.1 Holosporales bacterium | reverse complement strand
TTGCGGTGGCCCCATCAGAAAACGGTTGTGTCTCAAAACCAACACAATCAATTGACGGCATAGATACAAAAGCCCGAATATCAGTCGCAGTAACCACTGATAAATACTGCATTAGGTCTTAATGCTTATGTAAGCTTCCATCCATGTTTGCACTTCTGGGGTCAGCCTTCCCAACACAGATTTCAAGACATTGTGATGATAGTGATGCAACCAGTTTTTTTCATCAGGTGTTAACAAGTTAAAATCAATTGCTGTTATATCAAAATGCACTTTTGTGAGTGTTTCGAATTGATAAAACCCTTTGTGTGCTGATTCTACAACAAGCTCTAAGCTTTCATGTCGTATGCCATAATGGGTGCCATGATAGTAACCAGGTTCATTGGAAACAACCATACCCGGTTCTAAGGGGGTATTAAATCCAAATTTACTTATACGTTGAGGCCCTTCATGAACACTTAAAAAATGGCCAACCCCGTGACCGGTTCCATGTCCATAATCCTTACCATGTTGCCATAAAAACTGCCGTGCCAAAATGTCAAGATGCGCACCTGTTGTGCCTTTTGGAAAAACGCATGTGCTCAGCGCAATATGCCCTTTTAAAACGAGTGTATAATCCATTTTTTGTGCGTCAGTTAACTGATCTAGCGCTATTGTTCGTGTAATATCCGTTGTGCCGTCCAAATACTGCCCTCCAGAATCTAATAACAGCAGTGTATCTTCTTTTTTCAAGCAACGATTTGTTTTTTGTGCAGGTTTGTAATGCGCGCTTTGTCCATTAGGACCGGAGCCTGCAATGGTTGAAAAGCTGGGCATCTGAAATAGAGCTTGTTTTTTTCGTTCACTTAAAATGAAATCAACCACATCTAATTCTGTCAGTTTTTCTTTTTGGGGGTGCGTGTCAAGCCAATACAATGTATTAATAACGGCAACGCCATCTTTCACATGGGCATTGCGCATGCCATCTTGTTCGGTTTTATTTTTTTTTGCTTTTAAAAGCGTAATGGGATTTTCTTGCGCACTATCATAATGGGCTGTGCGATTTATCATCATTGCATAAGGTGTTTGTGCCGGATCGTACCGCAACACAGGGATATTCTTAATAAAATCAACGAGTGTGTCTTCACTATAAAAAGTTGCAATACCTTTAAAATTGTCAGCAACCTCTAGCGTTACTTTATCAAGATCTAAAAAAACATGTACATGACCAGATACATCTAAAATAGCCATACTATGCAAAACAGGGGTATAGGGAACATCCTTTCCGCGTATATTTAAAAGCCAACACACATCTTCACACAGGCTTATCAGCAAGGGTTGCTGAACCATGCTGGTTATTTGTGTAATTTTATCTTTTGCTGCCACACCGCTATAGATCACATCTAGTAAAAATGCTTTTTCTTTTGATGGGCTGGGCCGATCATGCCACCACTGCTTAAAAGGATCCTCTTCAAAAGGGAGGACTGCAACATGTTGCTTTAAAGCGCTGACTTGTTTTACCGTTATAAGCCAAGGATCAACTGTCATAGATTCTATCTTATGTTTTGTTAACAGGTCTTCTAAACGCATATCTGCAGAATTAACAATTTGCCATTCATCTTGATCGACTTCTTGTTCGGCTTGTAAGGTATAGCGGCTATCAGCAGAAAGTATGCCCATATTTTTTGTGATAAGCGCGTAGCCAGCAGATCCACTAAAGCCACTGACAAAGTGTAATTTTTCATCACATGGCTGAATATATTCACCCTGAAAGCGATCCGCTTTTGGAATATAAAGTGCATCTATATTGCGCTGTTGAAGATAGCCCTGAATTTTATTTAACATATAACCAAATCCCTTATAAACTCTGCTTTTCTGATCTTAAAGCTTTTAAATAAGATATCCTATTTTTTCATAATGGCAGTTTTAACATCTTTAAAATAAAATTTCATATCTTTAGTTTTTTTAGCTGAAAACTCTGGGAGTGTAAAAACGTCTTCCAACTTTCTTATGTTCCCTAAATATAATAGTGCATCATCAATACCTTTATCATTCTTTTTATGATACGCAATTTGCAAACGATGCAAATGATCACGTGCAACAAATTTTTGATAATTTCCAATAACACTGCCAAGAAGCAACATACTGAAAGCACTCACTATATAAACAGAACGAATACGAAGAATCATACAGATGGTACTAATAAAAATAAAAACACCTAAAAGACTTGCAAAATATCGCGCTTCTGTTAGCCCAAATTCAGCAATACGGGTGTACAGACCCCATGCTAAAAGGCTTAATGGTATCAATAAAAACCATCCTGCATGCGTACAAAATAAACGAATAACGTCATGATCCTTTTTAAACCGTCTTGCGATAAGGTGAACAAGAACAGTAATCATTCCAAAAGCTATCACCAAATATCCAACCCTTCCCTGGGGCAGTGTACGCAAAGCAAATATCTTAAGTGCATAAATATGAAGGATAAGGGCATATATAGACAAAATCGGAATACAAACATAGGATATAAGCTTTAAAATCCATTTTTTATTAGCATCCCCGGTAATTTCATCAAAATTTTGCTGAATACCAGCCATAAAAGCAAGTGGAAGGACAAGCGTTCCAATAATATTGGCTACGTCAAAATATTGATTTTTATAGAAGGTGAAGTTCAATAAATAATCTAACGCCCCAAGAATGCCAAAAACACCCAGTAGCAGAATAAAACTTAGAAAACCGACATAAATAAATTGTTTAATAAGCGAAAATTGAAATTGCCAAAGATTGTCGTCATCCTTAGCACTGGGTGCAATGAACAGAAGGGCAAGGAAAGAAAATAATAGTGTAAATATCACATTATCTAAACGTTGATAAATATCTTGCACATACCAAGAAAAGGTGGCGTACACGACGAAAGATGCCGTTGTAAAGATAATTTTTTGTTGGGGCTTATTTCTTTCTATCCAAAGCGCTGAGATGGTAAACCATAAAATACCAAGAACCATATAAACAATATATTTATCTACAAATTTTAGGCGAAGAATGCTGCCCTCAAATAAATAAAGGCATGTAAAAATACTGAAAAAAACAGCTAAACTAAATCGTTTGAATGTATTCATAAGAATTAAAAACATTTGAAGAACGTCCCTTTTTGTATAAAACCCTATGTTTTACAATAACACAAAACATTGAATCATCAAGTTAATAAACCACAATCTATTAACCTGCTCTTTTCATATCATACTCATCCGGTAAAGCACTTGATAACATGCGTATAATGCGCTGTGTACTTGACGGCGCTACTGATAAACTCTCTAAAATATCTGGCAAACTTTTACTTTCCCAGTCCACAATAATTTCAAGCAAAGATGGTGCCGGACTATGCGGATCAAGTGTTTGTAAAAATTGACCAATTTCACGCAAAGCCTGATAGGCATCCTTACGCTCTGATATAGATCGCACGCCGTCATCTGCAAGCTTGGACAAAGAATCATCAGAAACGCTAGATCTTGGTGGCGCTAAGGCATCTTGCGTTTGCATATAATCTATTTCTGGCGGTGCAGATGTTAACAGAACCTCTTCATCTGAAGCTGTTTCGTCAAAAAATAAGGGCAGTTCACGTTGTTCTAAAGTTGATTTTACAATACGTAAAATATCATCTAAACACGTTTTAACGCGCGAAAATCCTGTTGCATGTTTTCCCAGTTTTTTACTAATGAGTGATACCAGTTCTTGAAGCTCTGTATGGGCTTTTGTTGTACACGCAAATAATTTTTGCAAAAATTTTGCATCACTTATGTTTAAGTTCTTCCTAAATACATTTAACGTAATTACACCTTTCGACGATGCTTCATTTAATGCTTTTTGATAGTCAGGCGACCGTTTAGCGATCGTTTCTGTGTTAAGAGCTGCCAACCAATCTGCAAGGGTTAAAATAGCGTTTTCTTGTGCCATGGGCTGATAGGTTAAAGGTACCATCATTAAACGATTAGCAAATTGTTCATTCATCCATTCAAATAAACGAATCCGGGCTTCATATCCATCCTCATCTTCTTGGGGATAAATATTGCTCCAGTACGTGGCAATCATTTCTTTACACAGTGAAAGCCCACGTCCGAAACCCTCCACTGAATCTAATGATATCCAAGAATCGATTAACCATGACGTGATTTGAATATCTTTTGTTCTAAATTCTAACGCTTCAGCACAAAGGGCCTCTACCGTTATAAAATCTGCCTTTTTTAAATCGTGTTGCCAAATACCTTGTGACAGGGTTTCATCTTCTTCTTTTCTGGCCTCTCGAATTTCGTCATATAGGGGGTCATAGCGCAAATGCTGTCCAACGCCACTGTTTTCTGGAAGTGGTGCCAATAGATTTTCATCGACAATGGTAACACGTTTTTTAATAACTCTCATATTTATGTCTTTCTATTGTTTAGCCAAAAAATCCTTTGATTTTATCCATAATACCGCTCTCTTCTTTTGGTTTTTCAGCGCCTGCTTCTGCAGGTTTTGTTTCTTCAGCTTTATCGCCACCTGTTAATCCACTTAAGAGACCTGCAATACCGCCTTCAGATTTGTCACCATCTTTTGATCCACCAAGGCCAGATATTAAATCATTAACTTTATCCATAGGTGTCTCTGATTTTTTCTCCTCTGGTGCTTTCGTTTCACCCTTTGCATCAGCACTCTCAACTATCTGTTCTGGTTTAATTTCAACATCATCTTTTGGTGTTTGTGGCAAAGGCGCTACGGCGTAATCCGTTGCATCCAATTCGGGAATTGCTGGCGATACGATTTGATCTACCGCTTTTTTCTTATAAGCAACAGGGTCAACCGCACCATCTGCAATAGCCGATTGATTTGCATAGCTTTTAACTTCTGCTGTCAGTTGTGGCGCTTCCATTGGAAAATCTGGGAAAACAACTGTTTTACCCACACCTTTAGGGGTGGTTGGTGGCGTCATAATAGTTAAAGTATTATAAACCTTAATGGGGGATCCTGTTGTTGGAATATCAAACCCTAAAACATAAGAACCACCACTAGATGCACTTAAACTTTTTGCATTTAAAGCACGAATTGCCTTTATAAGCGACCAACCAGAATTATAAACAAAAGTTGCTGCATTACTATTTTTATTCACACTGTAGTTTTTATTAGCAGCATCCGAAACAGGCTGTAATGAACCACTTTTTGAAAATGCAAAGCCAAATTCAACAGGGGTTCCATGGCGCCAACGTATAATAGCATTTTTATCTAGATAGGATACTTGCGACTGACCTATGCGTAAATAGGTATCTGTAATATTACCAATATTATTTGTACCATTAGCGCGATTAGATTTAAATAAAAGCTTCATATCTAAAACGATCGTTCCAGAAGCGCCAGCAAGATAAGGTTCAATAAAATCACGAACAAGCTTCATCTCTTGTAAAAATGAAACGGCATTTTGTGCGGGTGCGCCAAGTTGATAGATTTGATCTAAAATCTTATCCGGTGATCCACCAAATTCATCATATTTTGCAAAGAATTCATAGAGTGCTTGTGGATCGACTTCTTGTTGACTGCTATCTTGTGAATCGGGAACAAAGGGGAAGCGTCCCTTAATTTTATCGTTAAAGATACCAACCAGTGTTTCGTAATTATTAATCCCTGCTTGACGTTTCAGCACTTCAGCCCGACCAAGGAAGCCTTTTTTAAGAAGGCGTATACGCTCTTTAAAGAAGTCACCAGATTGTTCTTTAACCTCAGATAGACCAATTTTTTCAGGCACATTAAAGGCAGTCAAACCATTCATTGTTTTTAGAATAAATTCTTCTAATTGAGAGAATGTGCTATCAGCTTGTTTAGCTTCCCCTGCCCTAAATTGTTCTGATATGCGGCGCCATTTTGTCAGTGTGCTTTTATCGCCAGGTGCATCTAACATAACTTGCGCCCCAAGGAATGACACAATAGGTTCTGCATAACCAACAAGCCTTGCCATTTGTGCACGCTGTACTTCCATATAGCTTTCAAGATCAGCTTGGTCGCGAACAGCAAACCCACTGTAAGCAGCATTTAATTTACCATCCCACCAACTAAATTTTTGATCCCGAACACCATAGGGCGACATGTTTGTTTGTAATTTTTCAAGTTGCGTTAATAGCCAGAAATAACTATTGCCCAATAAGGCACGCAGTTCAGTAAAACTAAATCCAACAGTCCCTTGATTCATAAGCTCCAATAATTTTAAGAACTTAGGGCCAACATTTTTAACATCAACAATCATAGAAGATAAAATTTCTTCTGTTCGTAAACGATCTGTCATATTTGTTGGCACAGATATAAAAGTTTGCGCACGCGATATTAAGTTTACAATATTTGCTTGCAAACTTTCACGCGCCATTAAACGTAAGTTATCTTGCAAAAGTTTGGGGAAATTATCAACGTGACGTGACAAGAAATCATCAAAGCTTTTTGCCATTTCATAAGCTAAATCAATCATATTAGCATCCCATCTGATCATACGACCTTCAGGAATTTGATAATTAAAGCGTGTTGGTGCAGCTTCTGACATATAAGGTTCACTAAATAGTGCTTCCAATGAATCAGCTAAATCTAGAATACCTTGAGAGTATTTATGTTCAATTTTTTGCTTTGTCATTGGCGAAACTGGCATAGCGGCCTTAAAGCCAACCAGTGTTAAGTTAAGCACTTTTAATTGTGATTTCAAGTTTTCAAACCCAATTGCTGTTTGATCCACAAGAAATTGTGAGACATCTTTACCAAATAACCGCTCATTAGAATCTAACATATCAAAGACATCATTAAATTCTTTACCTGGATTAAAGTATTCTTGATCCATCCATGTTTGTCCAGGCTCACCAAGGCAATGCTTGCCTGATGCCAATTCAACACTAAACTTTCTAAACGATTGAATATCTGGAGAACGTCTGTTTTTTGTGTTCGCAAGGGTTTGTAAAAAGTCATTCACGCGCCCTGGAAAACTAAGACGATCTTCAACATTAAACATACTATTTAAATAATGTTGGTACAAAATCCCCAATGTTTCACGCGCCATGTTTTGATATGGCGTTAAATCAATTGCTGGAAAAGGCATGTTTTGAATTAAACTTTGAACCGTTGAATAGTGAGAAATAAATTCTTGAGGCAGACGTGCATTAAACGTATATTCTACAAGTTCATCTAAATCACGCGCATCTGATGTTGTCTTTAAGCTATTAAACTTATAAATCATATTTTCAAGCTTAGATAAATCTGTCACATAACCTTTAACCAACCCCCACTCTTTACCAGCAAGTGGCTTCAATAAAAGCGCCAATGAATCTGAACGGTCATTTGGTGTTGGGCGCATATTCAAAAGTGTGCGTGCCTTAATAATTAGATCCGTATAAATTGTTTTAATAATAATTTGCTGATAAGAAACACGCAAAGTTTCGTTCATATCTTTACGAAGGGGGCTAAACCAAGATGCAGGAACAAAGATAGAGAAAAATGACGTGTTATCCATTCTGTTCATCATATCAATAAATTCGCGTGCGTAAGTATCAAACACCATTGTGGATTGACCAGGTGTATTGATCTGAATTTTTTGCATTTCATACAATAATGTGTTCATCTTTTTAAGAACAGGCATCATATAAGTGCGCTGTTCAATAAAACGTTCATAAGCATTATAAAGGCCTATGGATCCTATAACAGCAAAAGCAAGCGTTCCCATTTTTGCAATATTCACACCGCGATTTATAGATAAAATTCTCCCTGACAGGGGCTTACAAATTCCAGCTTCAAAAAATATCTTTTCAGAAATCAGATCATCAATAAAAAATAATTTACGACGATCTGGTGCCAAAAGATCACGTACTTCTTTTATTTTGCTTGCAGGTTCGTTCATATTTTCGGCAATATCATCAAAAGCAAAGTTCTTGAATTGATCTATGCCGCTATCACCCACAAAATAAAGACCACGAAACAACGGTTTTTCTTGGTACGTATCAGGTTTAAAAATATTGCTTATATATAACCCTAAGCGTTCTTTTAACGTCTCAACTTCAACGGGTAAAACAAAAACACCATCGCGTGTTTCATTTGGCTTTTTAGATGATAAAATCTCCATCCGCAAACTATTGAGATTATCCAAAATTTTTGTAAATGCTTCATCAATCCACTTTGATGAAAATGTTGTGGATGGATTATAAGGTGACGACCAACCAAAAATATCTTGCCTATTTTTATGCGGAATTTCTGCACACATACTTTGGAAACCCGGTATAACATCACTTTTTGTTACCACTATATATACAGGAACTTTAACACCCAAATTATTTTGTGCGGATTGCAATTTGTGCGCTAAAAAGTTGGCACGATCATTAATTTCTTCTGTTGATAAACGGTATTTTCCATACAGTTCTTCGGCAGAAATAGTTAAAATCATACCATTTATAGGCCGCGATGCACGATAACGACTAAGTGAAATTAAAAGAGAACGCCATCCCTTTTCGTTGGATCCTGTGCCACGGGCATTAATTAAGAATGATCCTTTAATATCTAAAATAACACCACGATTTAAAAACCACCATCTGCAATCAGATTTTTTTCCATCGTCAAGATTGGGGGCACCAACAGGCAAATTTAGGTTAGACCCCTCCATTAAAGAAGATTTTCCTGATTCTTCAGCACCAATCAACAAATACCAAGGTAAACGGTATTTATAATTTGGAACATTTAAAGAACTACGTAGAAAATCTAAAGCTCTTAAAAACGATTTTTCTAAATCTGTTGCCTGTAGATAACCCTTTTTAATCAAAAATTCATTAATAGGCACACCTAGTGGCGGTAAATTTTTCTCTTCCGACTGTTTCTGATTAGGGTCTTTTGCAACATTTTGTGCTGCCATTTTCTTTTTTGCACCCTGGCGCAAACTCATAATAATCAGAACGACCGTCACAATAACAACAATCACCCCCAAAATTAATAAGAGAATTATTAACGTTGGAAGAGACGACATTTTTGAGAAATACCGGTCCATACTTTGAAAAAAACTGTTTATATAAGACATTTTTTTACCACTTTATACGATTGTATGTTGTTGGGAATAACGATAAATTTCATTTAACGCATCCCCCATTTCAGCTGCCAATTTATGCCATACGACGTAACTTATAAAAATGTATACAGCAAAAATTGAAACAAATGTTGATACCCAAACTTTTAAATCTGGAAGACCCTTTCCTGGTGATTCAGATATTGTATAGTCATATGGATCTTCCCATAGACGATCACGACCAGGATAATGTAATTCATTCCGTGTGCCCTTAATCATGACGTATAACTGGTCACGGTACCATTCTAACTGTTCTTGGTCATCAACTTCTGTGTAACGTCCCTTAAAACCCATCGACAAGGCCATCAAATAAACCTGTGCAAGCTCTGAACGTGATGGATCGTTTGATTTTAACAACAAATCAAGACGTTTAAAAAATTGTTCACCAGCAATCTGTGTTTTAAAAATTTGCGCTTCCATTAACGCCTTACGCCAAGCCTTAGCGCCAGCCCAATCCATGGTTAAAAATGTTTCATCAGCTAAAGAAACCATTACATATTGTGCGTCACGAAAATAGCTGGCTGTTGTGCCACCCATACCCTTAGATGCTTGAAGCGCCTGATCCTCTAAAACATCATGAAGTTTTTTTTGAATGTCAGTGACCGATTTATCAAGGGCATCTACTGTTTCTTTTCCTTTATGATCTTCAAACGTACGCAAAGCTTTTTCTTTTTGCCGAAGGACTTCATAATAAAAGGTTTGAAAATTCTGCATGAAAATTGATGTTTTAAAAGAATATTGCATTATATCCTCCTTGCTCTTTTAGAAAGCCGACAAATCATAATCTAAGATCCCTTCTTAACGTACAGAACAATTTCTGTTGGGCGCCTATCTGGATGGTCTGCAGGATTAAAAATATTGATATTTTGTTCAAAATGAATATATGCCGGATCATTCTCTAGTTCTACCAATATAACGCCACGACTTGGAATAAGTTGATACATATCACCTTCACGAATCAAGGATCTGCGTGCACCCGTTATACGTTTATCGCGGACAGAATCAATAGCATCATCACTTGCAATAATGGCATCACTAATCCAGTCACCAAGCTGTAATTCTGTCATACCCTTTGGAATACGAATTCCAAGATATAATTTATCACTCTTATACGCAGGATGCATACGAAGGCTAAATAGGCGATCGCGCTGATTAAACAGGAAGCTTGCATAAGATTTTTCAATTGTTCCAAGCATCATATGCATATGCTCTAAAACAGGCTGAAAAGAACCATAAATATCTTTATGATTATAAACAGGCATGACAGGTGGCAGTTGTTCTAGCCTTAAGTTAGATAAATATCCTGCAATTAAGCAAATCTGCCTATATAACAAATAAGGCGCATTTCCTGTTCCGTGCACCAAAGATTCAAATAAGGGCAGAACAGTGACGAGTGGCCTTAACAAAGCTGCCGTTTCACCAGCAAGCGGCGTTCCCGCCTGACTTTGCCAACGATCAGACAAATAACTAGCCTTTTCACGAATTGTTTTGACAAGCTCTAAACATTCACGATGAATAGGGTTACCTTCTTCAATTAAAAATAAAGGTGGTTGTGACTTTGTCTGAACAAAAGCTTCATTTTGATAACGCACCTTCATAAGGGGAATACTGGTTGTACGCGCAGGCGCTGTATCTCCCGCTGCTAAATGTACGCGTGGAAATAAACGTGGAATTTTAATAACATTATCAGGCGCTGTATCATCCTTAACTTCCTCACCCTCAACTGACCAATACCGTGCAAATTCACCAACAATGGGTGATGCATGTTCATGGCGTTGTGGAAGTGCTAATTGAATTGTAAGCTCACCACCATTAATTAAATCTTTTTTATGTGGTTTTAAATCAAATTCTAAGGCAGGAACATCAGCTTGATTCATATGATAGGAAATAATCAATCCATCTGGCATGACTGCCTCAAGTTCAATAATACGAACCAGCCCATCTGGCAAGACAACTAAATCTAATTTAAAGTTGCGAACGCCCCAGTGAAAATTATTGACAAGCGACATATGGTGAATTAAAACTTGGTGATGTCTTAAATCAGACTGCTGAAAATGATGCGGAGAAAGCAGCATCCCTTCATGCCATTGAATTTGAGGGGCAATTAGAGAGCTTGTTGTAACAGCCATATGAACTCCATCGGTATACTATCATCTTTAAGTATACATACCATTGGCTTTAATACAAACAATTTTGGTTACTTTTTAATTAAATCTATTTTAAAGGTGATGTTTTCACGATACCAGTCACATTTTAAAAAAAGTTGTAACCCTAATTTGGGATTAAAAAGT
>DPKF01000199.1 GCA_003542655.1 Holosporales bacterium | reverse complement strand
AAGATGCGTTTATTTCGACGCTTACGAATATTAAAAAAATATTTTATACCTTCCATCCATGGGAAAACCATTATTCCATCTATGTTTTTCTTATATAGATCATTTGAAAAGCAAACGAACTCTCCATCAGAAAAATCAGCCTTTAATAAACGAAGTTCTTTCAAGTCATATTCACTTACATTCTCCTTACTTTTAATTTCGATAAATAGGGTTTTTTGTCCTGGCCTTTCTATAACCAGATCAATTTCCACACCATCTTTTGTCATATAGTAACTAAACCGATAGTCATCTTGTCTGTAAGAGGATAGTTTCATACACTCTAATATGAGAAAATGCTCAAAAATTTCACCATATTGATACGTACCTTTTTGAATTGGTAAAGACAGTTGACGTGATAAAGAGCGCTTTACACCCGTATCAAAAAAATAAAATTTTGGCTTTGATAAAAGTCTTTTTCTCACAGAATGTTGAAATCCTTCAAGGAAAAATCCAATCAAGGTATCCTCTAATATAGAAAAATACTGTTTTATAGTTTTATCATCAACCCCAACATCTAGTGAAATACGGTGAAAATTAACTATTTTCCCATTCATTTGAGCTGCAACTTCTAAAAATTTTCTAAAGGGGTCTAATTTTTTTATAAAATGTTCTGCCCAAATTTCTTCTTTTAAATATGTATGCGCATAAGCCTTTAAAAAAGAAATACAATCTTCGATTTCCTCATAATGATAAATACTGGGTAATGTTCCAAAATTTAAACATTTATCAAGATTAAAATTCTTCCCAAGCTCTAAAAAGCTGAAAGGGTATAAATGATAGACGAACGCCCGTCCGGCAAGGAGGTTTGATGCACCACCTTTTATTTTCCTTGCACTTGAACCCGTTAAAATAAAGTGTTTATTTCTTGTTTCTATCAGGTGGTGCACGACGTCTAAAAGTTTGGGGACTTTTTGAACTTCATCAATGATCACATGCGTTACTTGGGCATCTAGAGCATCAACAAGATATTGCAATTCTTTCGGGTTTCGCGCAAATTTTTCTTCCAATTCTATATCTAATAAGTCTATAAGAAACGCTTTTGGAAATGCGCGCCTTATTAATGTGCTTTTCCCCGTATTTCTGGGCCCAAATAAAAAAAAGCTTTTATTTTGGGGTAACCTGAGCAAACGATTTAACATGATTTCTAACTTTTTGAAATGGCTCCTTTATTGTACGACTTTTTCGGAGCTGTGTCCATTATATTATCAGGTTTATAAACCATTTATTTCAGTCTTTAGATGTGCTGTCCAAAAAGGATCGGTTTCGGACACGGCAAATTTATATGTCCTTAAATTATATTGATAGACTTTTATACAGGCGTTATGTTTAGGACAGCCTTTTTGGATGGTTACTCTTTAGCAAATCAGAAAAAAGAAATATAATTAATTTTACCTTGCAAATCGAATAAAATTAATTTAATATACAAGAATGATAGAAAGAAAAATACATACGGACATCTCCTCGGCTTTAAACAGACAGGCAGCAGTGGTGATTATTGGTCCAAGACAAGTTGGTAAAACAACTCTTGCTCACAAAATTGGTGATCAAAGTAATGCAGTGTACCTTGATTTAGAAAACCCAGCTGACCGAGATAAATTATCTGACGCGCTTTTGTTTTTTAAAATGCACGAGGAGAGATTGGTGATTTTGGATGAAATTCATCATGCTCCTGAAATATTTCAAGTTATGCGTGGTATTATAGATGAAGGGCGAAGAAAAGAAAGAGGTATTGGGCGTTTTTTAATTCTTGGTTCAGCCTCTATTGAACTTCTTCGCCAATCAAGTGAAAGTCTTGCTGGTCGCGTAGCCTATATTGATATGTACCCACTGATTTTATCTGAAATTAGTGATGTTTCTATGAATACGTTATGGTTACGCGGCGGCTTTCCCAACAGTTTGTTATCAAAAACGGATAAGGATAGCTATTTAATAAGGCAAGATTTTATCCGCACTTATCTTGAGCGTGATATTCCTATGTTTGGTCCACGTGTTCCAACAGAAACTTTGCGTCGTTTATGGATTATGTTGGCTCACCTTCAAGGATCAACCTTAAATGTATCAAGGCTTGCGCAAAATTTAGATGTAAGTACAACAACAGTATTTCGCTACATTGATCTTTTAGTAGACCTTTTTTTAATTCGGCGCCTAAGACCTTTTCACGCAAATGTTAGTAAAAGGCTCGTTAAAGCACCAAAAGTATATGTGCGCGATAGTGGTATCCTCCATGCTTTGTTGAATATAAAAACCGTTGACGATCTGTTTTCTAATCCAATTGTTGGAGCAAGTTTTGAGGGATTTGTGATTGAAAATATAATTTCGATATTGCCTTACGGTATCGATCCTTATTTTTACAGAACACAGGCAGGTGCCGAAATAGATTTAATTCTTAATATTTCCTCAACTGAGCGTTGGGGGATTGAAATTAAACGTGGGTCAATAGCGAAGCCAACTAAGGGGTTTTATTATGCACAAGAAGATTTAAAATTGACACAATCATTTGTTGTATATGGCGGGGAAGATACGTATCCAATAGATAAAAATACAACAGCGTTAAGTCTTTCAAGCATGTTAGAAAAAATTGCATCTTTGTAGAAATGGTTGCAAACTATAAACCTAATAAGTTGGATATTTATGGTATACGTTCTTTGAAAAAGGTAGAAATTAAGCAGGAAAATAATATGAGCGAGGATAGTTCAGATAAAAACGATTTAATGGCAGATTTTTTTGTCTGTTTTCATTTGGCTGAAAATAAAAATAATAGTGATAAACCATTTGCCTTTATGGCAACGTACGCAAAAAAAATAGAAAACGCACAACCTGTTTATGTGCCACTTGGTCGTGCGTTAAAAGAATATGAAGAAGAAAAAAATAAAGACCATTTATTAAATCTGTTAAAGCCCATACAAAAAGCGAGTGAAGATATTTCTTTTATTAAGGAAATGCTTGATTCAAAAACGCTTTTTCATCCTCAAGCTTGGACGGCAACACAAGCGTATACATTTCTAAGTTCTCTTCATGCCATAGAAACTTGCGGCATTAAAGTTAAGGTTCCAAATTGGTGGAAACCCAAAACGCCACCGCGCCCAAAAGTTGATGTGACTGTTGGAAATAAATCGGCCAATCTTGTAGGTTTAGCGTCTCTCTTAGATTTTAAAATCAATTATTCTCTCCCAAATGGAGAGCAATTAACGAAAGAGGAATTTCAAAGTTTGATGCAAAGCGCAGAAAAACTTGTACAGGTTAGAGGACAATGGATTGAAGTGGACACATCAAAACTATCTGGTGTTTTAGATCACTGGTCTGGAGTAGAGCGCGCTGTAAAGCGTGATGGGTTATCTTTTGCTGAAGGGTTGCGTCTGATAGCCGGTGCACCAGCAAAACATCAAGAAGACGTTATCAGTCATGATGTTCATGAGTGGACGACGATTACAGAAGGCAACTTTTTAAAAGATGCGTTATCAAAGTTAAGGTCGCCTGCTATAGACACAGATAATAGTGTGCAAAATATTTTAGAAAAAGATCTAGATGCAACGCTTCGCCCCTATCAAAAAAGTGGTGTTCAGTGGTTGTGGTGGCTTTATACTTTGCGTCTTGGAGGATGCCTTGCAGATGATATGGGGCTTGGTAAAACTATGCAAATCATCTCACTATTTCTACTGATTAAAAATCATGATAAAGAAAATAAGAAGACAAATCTTTTGATTTTACCTGCATCGCTGCTTGGCAATTGGATGGCTGAATTGAATAAATTCGCACCAAGTTTAAGTATTTTTGTGGCACATAGCTCTTCTAATACAAATGATATATTAAAAACGCAAAAGGGTCCTGATTTAAAGAATATAGATATTGTTATAACCACGTATGGCAATGTTCACAGGTTGCCATGGGTTCAAGAAATTAGATGGCACTGCATTGTTCTTGACGAAGCACAAAGTATTAAAAATCCCAATACCAAACAAACGCGCAGCATTAAAAAAGTGAGCTCTGATATAAATTTTGTTTTAACGGGAACACCGATTGAAAACAAACTCTTAGATTTGTGGTCATTGTTTGATTTTTGTGCCCCAGGTCTTTTAGGATCGCATAAGAACTTTGCACAATATGGTAAAAAGATCAGTGCACCAGAACCTGATGATATTTTAAATCAGCAGAAAAATATACAAGAAGAAGAAGATGATGATGGAGAAAAGAAGTTTTATTCAATTGTAAATAAACTTGTGAGCCCTTATATTTTACGACGTTTAAAAAGTGATAAATCTATTATTTCAGATCTTCCTGATAAAACTGAGATTGATAATTTTTGTTTTTTAACCAAACATCAAGCAAGTTGTTATGAAAAAGTTGTCTTAGAGTTAAAGCATAAAATGGAAGAAGGATTTTATGATAACATAGCACGGCGCGGAGCTGTGCTTTCTGCCATGACGCGCTTAAAACAAATTTGTAATCATCCCGCCCAATGGTTGGGGCACGGTGATTATGCAGAGTCTAAAAGTGGTAAATTTATAGAGCTTGGCAAATTAGCACAGAAAATGGTTGAAGCAAATGAGCGGGTGCTGATTTTTACACAATATAAGGAAATCATTCCACCTATTCATGATTTTTTAAAAGGTATATTTAAATGTGATGGTTTAATGTTGCATGGGGGCACTAAAATTAAAGATAGACAAAAACTGGTTGATGCGTTTCAAAAAGATGATGGGCCGCCCTTTTTTGTTTTATCTCTTAAAGCAGGTGGTACAGGATTAACCTTAACCAAAGCAACGCAGGTTATTCATTTTGATCGGTGGTGGAATCCATCTGTTGAAAATCAGGCAACAGATAGGGCCTATAGAATTGGGCAAAAAAAGAATGTGCTCGTACACAAGTTTATTTGTCAGGGTACGATTGAGGATAAAATAAACGAGATGATAAATATTAAAAAAATGTTAGCGAATGATATTTTAGGACAAGATGATAACCAAAAAATCACAGAACTTAGTGACAGAGAACTGCTTAATATGATCACACTTGATATTCATAAAGCAGTAGGCGATACACTTTAAAACTAATACATATAATAAGGAACATTATCAATGAGCTATTACGGATTTTCAGAATATGTGCCTGTTGCAAAACGGAAAGAAAACGCAAAAAAGTTGATTAAAAAACTAGAAAAAAAAGGACAAAAATTCAATCCTATTTCAATTGAAGGTAGAGTCATTGCTAAGTCGTTTTGGGGAAAAGGGTGGTGCGCACATTTAGAAACGATGAATGATTTTGAAAGTAGACTGCCAAAGGGCAGAACATACGCAAGAAATGGTTCGGTCATAGACTTAAACATTAAGCCCGGTTTAATAAGTGCAACAGTTAGCGGTTCAGAAATTTATAAAATACAAGTTAAAATCAAAACAATGGATCAACAGGCATATAAGAAAATCATCACTAAATGTCGCGGTGAAATAAGTTCTTTAATAGATCTTTTAAGTGGTAAATTCTCCAAAGGTATTATGACAATTGTTGCAGACGAAAAAATAGGGCTATTTCCTAAGAAATCTGAAATTAGCTTTGATTGTGACTGTTATGATTACGCTGATATGTGTAAACATGTTGCCGCCGTATTATATGGAGTAGGGCATAGGCTTGATCATCACCCAGAAGAATTGTTTTTACTTCGCGGCGTTGACCATACTGATTTAATTCATGCAGATAGCAAGCTAGATTTAAACGCCAAAGATCATAATGAAGAAATACAGGAAGACTTGGGTAATCTCTTTGATATAGATATAGCTGATAGCGTATAAAAGATACACGAAGTATCTCATATCTACTGAACTTGCACAATTTAGATAATTTGCATTGACTAAATTTAATCAGTGCTATATGATTGAAAAATGGATGATCGATTTTTACCTCATAATTTTCACTGGCAGTCTATAAAGCAGTTTATAGACTTTGATCCACAATTAGGCAAACTGAGTAAGCAGTTCTACGTTCATACTCCTGCATTGCTCCAAAAGTTCCCTATAGATATTTCAGGTATATATACATTAGGAGGCGGACGTCAAATTGGGAAAACAACGCTTCTGAAACAGTGGATGCAGATTCTTCTTGAAAAAAATATTAACCCAAAATCAATTTTTTTCTTAACTGGAGAAGTTATATATGACCACCTAAGTCTGATTCAAATCATCAATCAGTATTTAGCACAGATAACGACATTACCTAATACTATGATTTATATTATTGTTGATGAAATCACATACATTAAAAACTGGGATCAAGGTGTTAAATATCTTGCAGATACAGGAATACTTGAAAATGTACAACTTGTTTTAACTGGCTCAGATTTAACATTTATACAAGAAGCACGCATGCGTTTTCCTGGAAGGCGCGGTAGTGCTGATGTTGTAGATTTTCACTTATACCCACTATCATTTTTTGAATTTGTTAACTTGAAACTTAAAATGACTGAAGAACCAAACATTGATGTTTTATTTCAGGAATTTGATAACTACTTATCTCATGGCGGTTTTCTAACAGCAATTAATGATCAAGCAAAGCATGATAAAATTTCTTCCTCTACTTACCAAACCTATTCAGATTGGATTAGGGGAGATGTTATAAAACACGGAAAAAGTGAAGCTTTCTTACGTGAATTTCTTATGGCTTCTATGAATACATATGGAACACAAATAACTTGGAATTCACTTGCAGATCATACATCCATTGATCACCCTAATACAATTCAGGAATACGCTAATCTTTTAGCATCTATGGACGTCTTATTTGTGCAAAATGCATTAATAGAGAGCAAACTATTGGCCGCACCAAAAAAAGCAAAAAAATTAATTTTTAAAGACCCTTTTATCTTTCATGCAATACAAAAATGGATCACACCGTTTAAAGCACCAGACAATTCAATAATTCCATCGCTTGTTGAATCCTGCGTTGTCGCTCACTATCAAAGATTTTATCCAACTTTTTATATTAAAGCAGAGGGTGAAGTTGATTTGGCATATTTAGATCAAGATAAGTTTCATCCAATTGAAGTTAAGTGGACAAAACAGTTGAGATCAAAGGATTTAAAGCAGATTAAAAAATATAACAATGGCCTTATTTTAAGCCAACAGAAACTACCAGGACTAATTGAAAATACGCCTACGGTTCCATTGCCACAGCAACTATATAAACTAGGAGAAAAATTCAAATAAATAGGAGCGTATAAATCTAGTGTGAATTAGCAGTCTAATGGCAGCTTGTGTTGCAGAAGAAACGGAAAGGAAACAAATATGTAGATAATAAGTTTCGAGAAGCTTAATTAAAGATGGAGGAGGGCCCTCCGGAATCGGCGTTCAGGCGCAGGTTTCAAACCACTTCAAGCGGCTGTTATTAAGAGTAATGGTCGTGAGCGTTGAAGAAAAGTCAAACTAAATTTGGCAGGTGACGACCAGAAAGACGAGCGAAAGCGAACCACTGATGAAGCGTCGTAAAGGTGCAGTGATATCAAAAGAAAGGCCTGTTGCTAGCCTTTTGAAAAGTCCATCGGGATCCTGATTATTGGATGGGCGGTATCCGGCGTATAGGTGGCGTGAGTTTGGTTGAGGCTTTAATTAGGAACTGCAAGAACCAGTCATTTGATGTTAAGAGAGAAGCTCAAATAGCTAAATCTATAAGAGTTAGAGTACCAATGCAAATACTGGGGCGGACCAATCCGTAGTAGTGATGAAGTGCCTGTAATGGGCATGGAGCAAAGGGATTGGGATTTAAGAGGTTTAAACGACGTACAACTTTAGTTATTTAAAGGAGGATCATAGT
>DPKF01000094.1 GCA_003542655.1 Holosporales bacterium | reverse complement strand
ATAATCCCGAATTGGGGTTTAAAAAAATAAATAGATTGTGCCCCCCTATTGGCACGATGTTTGCATACTGATAAATAGAATAAAAAATTATTTTTATGTTATGGTAGAAATTTCACGAAACAAGCCATCGGACATGACGACCTTTATGACACCTAGTGGTCATAAGGTACCTGACATATATTCATTAGATGATGGTGAAACAACATTTCGTGAGGCTGTACACCAGGTTAATGAAACGGCAAAAAAAGCTGACGCTAAAAATCGGCCCCAATCAAATTTTCAGAATATGCGAAAATCAGAAACAGGAAAATCTGAAAAACATTATGTATCAGAAACAAAACCAGTTATCGCAAGTATTCAACCTCGTAAGACAGAATCGCCAGTTGAAAAAAAACAGGATATTACGCAGTTAAAAACAAATGCAATAGCTGATTTTGAACAATTACCGAAGGAAGACGTTATATTAGAAGCGTTAGCAACGGTTGAAACAATTGATTGTGAACAAAATATTAGAGAAGAGGTTGAATTTCAGCATGTTGAATTTGATTTGACCACGAAGGGCAGACAAAAGCTAGGTGACGTTCTGACAGATGAAGAAGATGTATTAAGTGATTTAGAACTAGTAGAAAATCAAGAACATAATAGAGATGCCCCAGCTGGTTTCTATACGGTTGCTCACTATACAAAAAATATTACTGAAAAAGATGACAGATTAGAACAAGGTGAACCCGAAGTTGTTATTTTTGCGCATAAATTACAAATTGCCACTTCTCAACCAATAACAGCAATTTTTAAACCGAATGAAAGTGTTGCAAATGATGAACCTCAAAATCCGACCACTAATTTTAATCTACAGTCTGTGCAGCCTGGTTCTAGTCGTCAAAATATGCATGAAGGTACTGAACGTCATGTAGTTGCAGAAGTTTCCAATAAAGGGCAACCAGAGATCAAACTATCTGCTGAAGAACAAAAGGCTGTGGATGCGTTTGTTCATCTTAAAACAGCTCCTTCTAAAGAAGAATCAGATTCTATTATTCATGTCGTGCGTTCGAATCAAGAGGCATCACCAGTTGAAATGAGGCGGTTATTGGTTGTACCTATGCAATTGATAGAAAACGCACAAAGCAAGCCATCGCATACAAATTTAGACCTTGATACACATCAACTTGACCTTTCATCAACTCATATAATCAAAGCGGATAAAGGCAATCAAGAAGCCATGAATTTTTCACAGTTTTCCGGTTCATCCGCCGATATGAAAGGCATGGTTGAAACCAGCAAAGTGCTAACCCATAATTTGGTGTCTACTAATCCCGCTGCAGAATTTATTGAAACACTAAAACAGAACTTTAAGCAATTTGGCAGAATAAAAACATCAAAATTGACGGTGCAAATGCGTTATAGCGGTAAGAATTTAACAATCCATTTTAATACTGATGCAGATCAGGTTATGAATGTAACATTTCGTACTGCCGATAAAGAATGGAGACAAATGCTGCAAGATAATGCAAAAAAAATTGAAGGTGCATTTGAAAATTCAAATCATACAGTCAACATTAAATATTTAGGAGAATAGGTATGGCAATCCCATCTATTAAAAGTGCAGAGCAATTTTTACAATTAGGCTCAAGATCTGATGATAATAAGCAAATTCAAGCATTTCAGCATAGTGGATTTAAAAAAGAATATAACGTGGCTCGTGCAAAAGAAAGCTTTCAAGAACAAGAAATGAATCAAACAAAGATTATGGCCGCTATGATTCGCAATCAGTTGCCGGGTGATGATATTGATCCACAGAAATTTAATGATAGTTTAATGATGATGATGAATACCAAGCAAATGATGGGTATGTCAGAACTAATGGAAGAAAATAATAAATTGATGAAATTAGCTCATAACGTTGAGATGTCTGGTTTGCTGGGCACGCAAATTAAATTTGATACGAATGAGTTTATGCACAATGGCGAAAGTGAACAAAGTTTTGCCTATGTGTTGCCAGAACAATGCAGTTTTCCTAAATTTGAAATTTTCCATATTGATGATCAGTATAAGCCTGTTTTTTCAAAAATCTTAGATGCTGAAAAAATAAGTGGTTCTATTCAGTGGAACGGTTTAGATCCACAAGGCGAAAAGGTGGATGCTGGTAACTATATTCTTAAAGTTGGTGGCAAATCAGCAACGCGTAAAAATCGTAACGATGAAGCTTTGGATGTTCAAGGATCAACGTCCTTCTTTACTGTCGTTGATTCTGTCATGACAGATCCAGAAGCACAAGAAACATTTTTAGTATCAAATAAGATGGCAATTAATGCACGTGACGTGCAAATGATTCGCAAAGTAAACCCATACCAAAGACACACAGAATTTGGTGAACACACAACAACACAGGAGGCTTAAACCATGGCAGATCCATTAGGTATTGCAAAATCAGCGTTAATTGCAGGTAACGCTGTATCAGAAGTTCAGGCAACAAACATGTCCGCATCAAAAGCAATTGCTGGCAGAGGCCAACAGTTTATGTTAATTTCAAATCGCGGTTCAGGAGCAACTTCTTCTGGTAACGGCGGTGTATCTGGCGCTTTACTAAAAAATATTAGTGAATCTGGTAATGCTGAAAAAGATGGAAATGCTTTGCATGCTGCGTTAGGCAGAAAGTCTTTCTTTGTAACAGATAGTGGTTTTACGCGTGTTGGCACATGGGGTTTCAATAAAGATAGTAATTGTGTCAACCATTTGGGCCAAAAAATAAAGTGTTTCAGGCTTAATGAAAATGGAGAGCGTATCAACCCCATAACAAATTTGCCACTTAGTGGAAACTTTGCACAAACTGATATGGTGACACCACATAAAAACGATATCAATATGGATGCAGCCGCTACAAGCACTGTGAATATGGCCTATAAATTGGCAGAACAGGGCATTGCTGCAGGCACAGTGAACAGTACGCCTATTAGTATTTATGATTCTTTAGGTGGTGCAAATAATGTTTCTTTAAGCTTCACACGTGCAAGTATTTCGGGCGGTAACGTAACATCAACATCAACTTCCTTAGCTAATATTAATGCCTTAACGATTGATGCAACAGGTCAAGATACTGCAGCTAAAGCACTTGGTGATCAACTTATTGCCACCTTAGGAAGTTCTGTTTCTTTTGTGCCCGGTGCAACAGGGGTTGGAACAGTTACGATTCCTGCTGTGCCTGGAACAGCTGAAACAGTTTATACAATTACTGTTCCTGCAGCCTTTAATGGTAGTGCTTCGCCAGTGAATGACACAACGATCACCAAATCAGTTGGTGGTGCGGCACCAACAACAATTGCAAGTTTTAATACGATAACAAATGATATAACAGGCGCTGCAAACTTAACAGGTTACGCAACGGCTGCAGCATTAGGTGCGACTTATGTGCCCGGTGGTGCTGGTACAGGTACCATTACAATTGGCTCAAGCGCAACTAATCCTGCTATTACTTATAATATTTCATGTGCAGGTGCAGGTACCTATGCAACAACAAGCACGCGCACAACAACAGTTGCACAAACACCCGGTTCTGCAACAGCATGGTATTTAAAAGTGGCACCTTTAGGGACAACTAATATCCCGCGCATAACGCCACCTTATACAAATGATGGTGTTCTGATTGAATTTGACAATTCTGGAAATGTATTACGTTTTAATAATACGGCACCCGGAACAAACGGCAGTACAACGCCGCCAGAACTTAATATATTATGGACTAATGCTGCAGATAGTAACATTACATTGGACCTGAGTAATTTAACAAATAACGGTTCAGAAACACAAGTTGGTCATATTGGTATTAATGGCAATACAGCTGGGCAGTTTAAAAGCATGGAATGGGATGAAAATGGTAATGGTATTGTGATTTTTACAAATAACTTACAAAAAAAATGGTTTCAAATAGCACAAGCCCGTTTTGATGCAGAAGATGAATTGCGTTATGATGGCGATGGTACTTATACACAAACCGCAGGTTCTGGTGGCGTTGTATATGGCTATTCAGGTGATGGCTTTTTTGAAACCATAACGCCAGAAGCCTTGGAACGCGCGAATATTTCTGAAATTCAAACGCATGTGGATATGATCAGCAACCAGCGTTATTATATGGCGCAAATTTCAGTTTTTAAAACAGCACGAGAAATGGCGCAAGCACTAGATAATTTATAGTTATTCGTTTTTTAAAGCGCATAGATAAACTTTTAATTTATTGTTACACTTCAGTTTAGAATGGGGTCTAAGGACAAGCTAATATATTGAATAGTAACGTGAGTGAATTAACACAATTAGAAAAAGGCGTCTCTATTTTAAGCAGAGCGCTTAAATCTATGCCTTTACTTCCCGGTGTTTATCGTATGCTAAATACCTCTGGTGAGATTCTTTATATTGGTAAAGCAAAAAGCTTAAAAAAACGTGTTGTATCCTATACACGACCGGAAACGCTCCCTATTCGGCTGCAACGTATGATTGCGCAAATCCATGATATAGACATTACCACAACGCAAACAGAACTTGAGGCACTGTTACTGGAAAGCAACCTCATTAAAAAACATAAGCCAAAATACAATATTTTATTAAAGGATGATAAATCCTATCCCTATATCCATATAACGGATGATCATAATTTTCCAAAAGCCGTTAAATATAGGGGGGCAAGAAATAAACCGGGGGAATATTTTGGTCCCTTTGCCAATGCAGGCGCCGTTGATGAAGCTATTTTAAGTTTGCAACGCATTTTCATGATACGAAATTGCTCTGAAATAAGCTTTAGCAATAGGAAACGTCCTTGTCTTCAATATCATATTAAACGGTGCTCTGCCCCGTGTGTTAACAAAATATCTCAAGATGATTACGCAGCCTCTATTCAGCAAGCAAAGAATTTTTTAAAGGGAAAAACAACAGTTGTACAGGATATATTTTCAAAAAAAATGATGCATGCCTCAGATGTTCAAGATTTTGAAACAGCGGCAAAATTTCGTGATCGTATCAAGATGATGTCAGAACTGCAAAGTAAGCAACTTATTAACGTTTCCGGCATTAACGATGCTGACATTATCGCCTTGTATGAAGATGGAGGTCAGCGTGTTGTGCAAATTTTATTCTTTCGAAATGACCGTAATTATGGAACTGAAACGATTGTTTTAAAACATGCTGAAAACGAATCTTTAGATGATTGTATGGCAGCCTTCTTAAATCAATTTTATACCAATAAAGAACCAGCCTCTTTATTATTACTAAATCAAGAACCATCTGATTTTCAGCTTATCAAAACGGTGTTCAAAGAAAAATATCAGCTACCTATTAAGTGGGAATTTCCAAAAGCTGGTGTTAAAAAAGACTTGATAAATTATGCGTTAAAAAATGCAGCTGACAGTATTAAACGTAAGGCGCAAGAATCTGACAGTATGAACAAAATATTAAAACAACTTGTGTCTATTTTTGATCTTAAAAATATCCCCCAAAGAATTGAAGTCTATGATAATTCACACATTCAAGGCAGTTTTCCTTTTGGGTGTATGATTGTTGCAACCCCCGATGGCTTTGATCAGAAATCGTACCGGAAATTTAAAATTAAAAAAGAACGTGCTTTTGGCGGAGACGATTTTTCCATGATGGAAGAAGTATTAGAACGTCGGTTTAATCATGAAAAAGATTGGGGGTTGCCTGACTTATTATTAATTGATGGGGGTAAGGGGCAATTAAGTGCTGTCCAAAAAGCTTTAGATAAAGCACACTTAAATATTCCTGTTGTTTGCATTGCAAAGGGGGAGGACCGTCATGCTGGAAAAGAATTCTTGATCATGCCCGAAAAAGAACCCTTTCAGCTAGATTTTAATAGCCCGTTACTCTATTTTCTGCAGCGTTTGCGTGATGAGGCGCATCGCTTTGCTATTACAACACACAGAAACGCGCGCACTAAAAACATTGCAAAATCAAAAATTGATGAACTTCCTGGAATTGGGTCACTGCGTAAAAAAGCACTGTTGCAACATTTTGGGTCGGTGGAATTTATAAAACAGGCTAGTATTAAAGAGCTAATTTTGGTAAAAGGAATAAGCTACCCTTTGGCAAAAAACATATATGACTACTTCCAAGAAGATCGATAATCCAAAACTGAATGTCCCCAATATGCTAACGATGGGGCGTATTGTGTTAATTTTTACACTGATTCCTTGTTTTTACTATCAATCCGATACGGCGCGCCTCATGGCCTTTATTATTTTTTGTGTCGCTTGTATCACAGATTATTTAGATGGATTTTTTGCACGCGTTTTAAATCAAACAACAAAATTTGGCATCTTATTTGACCCTGTTGCCGACAAAATTTTAGTATCAACAACCTTGTTTTTAATGGCAGCCTTTAACTATTTTACGCCAATTTCTATTATTCCAGGCATGATTATTTTATGTCGTGAAATGTTTGTGTCGGGCTTGCGCGAATTTATGGGATCAAAAGAAAAGCGCCTTGCTGTTTCAAAACTTGCAAAGTATAAAACAACGTTTCAAATGCTAGCTATTGGCCTCATTTTAATGGCTGATGCATTTTCACATGCATCAGAATTAAAAAATTTAGGGGAAGCCTTTTTATGGATAGCTGCAGTGTTAGCATTAATAACAGGAATGCAATATCTGCGCACGACAATGAAATATATCTAGCCGTGAACAGATTGAGAGATGCTAAAAAAAGATGCTACCATAGGGTAATGATTGTTTATTAATGTTTTTTGGAAATCCGCGTTTCCAGTATTGTAAAGGGTACATATGAAGAAGTTTATTCTCGTTTCAGTGCTGATGATGCACTGCTTTTCTTTAAGTGCTAGCGGTGCTGACGCTGATCGCCGTGTAGGGGGGCTCCCTGGTGACTTTTATCCTGGCACTGCAGGATTGGACTCTATCCATAATGATCGTGGTACTGCACAGTTTTGGGATTGGCTCATAATGTTCACCCCAACTATAGAGAGTGTGGCGAGTGCAGCCCCTAATCAACTTTCCAGTCAGTCTGATGAATTTATAAAAACCCCGACAATAATGAACGTCTTTACAGGATTTTTAATGTTTGACTTTGCTGATATTACTGCAGTCCACTTCATTTCCCCAAATTGCACCGGATCTGATGTTGTAGGGCCTTTGCTCATTTTCGCTGCTACGCATGCTTGGGTCGTGTGGAATAAAAAGTTCAGGCGTGTTTCTGCTGTTCAAGAACGTCAGAGGATGTGGAATAGTGGTTTACCACTTTCTAAAATAACGCCATCTTGCGCAATACTGGCGACAAATGTAGTGACCTACGGTGTAGATGCTGTTAGGAAAAAGTCAGCCGTAAACGCTGTCATTGCCGCAACCTGCTATCTTTTGTTGTGGTACGGAAAATCTACCCCTGAAGATAATGCGATTATACTTCCTCTTCCTACCGTCCCCAAGCCGGTGGACTGTGCTCTATTTTTTCGGTACCGGCGATATAAGCCAGAATAACATTATGTGATTTTATGTTATGGGATCAAAAGAAAAGCGCCTTGCTGTTTCAAAACTTGCAAAGTATAAAACAACGTTTCAAATGCTAGCTATTGGCCTCATTTTAATGGCTGATGCATTTTCACATGCATCAGAATTAAAAAATTTAGGGGAAGCCTTTTTATGGATAGCTGCAGTGTTAGCATTAATCACAGGAATGCAATATCTGCGCACGACAATGAAATATATATAGCCGCGAACTGTAATGTCTGGGTGACCACTTTTTTCATGATTCCTATATAAGGGGTCATTAAAATAGGGGAAAATTTCAACAGTCTTTAGCATTTTGTATAGGTGGCTATCAGTTGCTGTTATTTTATTATTTGTGCTGCATCAGCCTCCAAGTCTTGTGAGAATGTAACGCCAATACTTGCGGCTAACTTTTTATTTAAGACAAGATCCACTTTTTCTGGAAAACGCACACCTAAATCTTTAGGTAGTGCTTCTTTTTTCAGTAAAGATGTCACGAATTCACCAGCTTGTTCACCAATACGCGCTTGATCTGGCCCAAGTGTTGCAATTGCCTTATCTGCCAGTTCAATATCGCTTACAAACACAGGAATTTTGTGTTCTGTTCCAATTTTTGAAATTGAATCAAAAGCGGCTAAGGCGGTATTGTCATTATTAATAAAAATGGCATCAACCTTTCCAACAAGCATTTGCGTTGCCTGTATAACATCTGCAGTTTTATTGGCTGGCACACTAACAATATTTAAGCCAAAGCTGCTTGCAATCTGCTCCATCTTACCAAGTGTAAAAACAGAGTTAGCCTCCCCTGGGTTATAGATAATGCCCAAATTCAACATATTGGGCAAAACACGTTTAAACATTCTGAATTGCTCTACTGGTTGAACATAGTCAGATATGCCACAAATCATATCCCCATATAATTTCCCGTTGTTATCTATATTTAGAAGTTTTGCCTCCTTCGGGTCGCTAACGGATGCAAAAACAACAGGTATGCTTTTACCAGTTTGCTGGCGTACATTTTGTAAGGCTGTTTGTGCTGGCGTTGTGCCAAGGGCCACAATAACATCTACTTTTTTCCCCACAAATTTTTGTGAAATTTGGGCTGCTAATGCAGGATTTCCTTGTGCAGATTCATATAAGATTTCCACATTGTTACCATCAACAAACCCATCTTTTTGAAGTTGATCAATAACACCTTTACGTGCTGTATCCAATGCAGGGTGCTCTATGAATTGAATGATGCCTACTTTTAAGTGATGATTTGATGTAGGCCTTATAAATAAGACGAATGCAATCGCACCAAGAATTAGGGTTAGGGCAAACAACCGTTTCATCACTTTTCTCCTTCATTTTGTTTGTTAAGTATTGGTAACCGTGTCACACCATATTTTTGTGCAACGCGATCGTTAAAATAAATTGTAGGACCATCAGGCTTTGTGATGTTAATTTCATCAACCTGTTGACCTTCTACAATTTGAATAGCAAGCTCTGCTGTTTTAGCCCCCATGAGGTATTGATCATAAGTCAAAGCTGCTAGGGCACCACGCTCTACTGATTCCGGATCAGAAACCAAAACCGGGGTATTGTGTTCATTTGCAATTTTTAAGAGTTGCGGCATACCAGATACGACAGTATTATCATTAAACACATAAATAATATCGCTGTTTTCTGTTATTTTTTGTGTTGCCAGTGTAATATCAGCGGTGTTATTAACAGGTACTTTAATAATGGTGAATTGGGCATTTTTAAAAACTTCTTCAAAGGCTTCAAGCTGTGCAACGGCATTAATTTCACCAGGTGCATATAAAATACCGATTGTTTTAATAGGTGTCTTAAATTTTAAACTGTTCACAAATTTTAATTGTTCCT
>DPKF01000093.1 GCA_003542655.1 Holosporales bacterium | reverse complement strand
AGAAACAAACATAAAAAAGTAAGTTGTTGAACTATTTCTATTGTATATGGAATACATTTTTAGCGCAAATTTATTCCAAAAATGTATTTGGATAGAAAAAAAAGGGCCAATAAATGGCCCTTTTCACATTTAAAAACCTAAAAAATTTATTTTTCTGCTTTTTTAGATGCCGTTTTTTTGACAGCCACTTTTTTTGTAGGCTCTTCTTCTTCTGTTGGCGCATCTTTTTTAGCAGGCGCCTTTTTTACTTTTGGCTCATCTGTTGCTTGTGCAGCTTTCGCTTTATTCATTGCAGCGCCTAAAATATCACCAAGGCTTGCTCCACTATCGGAAGAACCGTATTCACTTAACGCTTTCTTTTCTTCTTCAAGCTCAAGCGCTTTAATAGATAGCGTCATCTTACGTGCAGCTTTATCAACAGTTATGATTTTTGCATCAATTTTTTCATCTTTTGCGAAACGATCTGTGCGTTGATATTCACGATCACGTGATAAATCTACCTTTTTAATATATCCAGGTATACCGCCAGCAGACACAACTTCCATGCCTCTGTCATCAAGCGATGTAATCGTGACCGTTACAATTTCACCTTTTTTAATTTCAGCCATACCTTCAGCTAAAGGATCACCCGTTAATTGTTTAATACCTAACGAAATACGTTCTTTTGTTGCATCAACATCCAAAACTTTAACATCAACTACTTGACCTTTTGTAAAAGAAGACAGAACCTTATCAGGATTTTCTTCCCATGTGATATCACTCATGTGAACCATGCCATCAAGATCTTCCATCACGCCAACAAACAAACCAAATTCAGTAATATTTTTGATTTCACCACTTAGCACTGCACCAACTGGATATTTAGCAGTAAATGAATTCCAAGGATTTTCAGTCGTTTGTTTTAAGCCAAGACTGATACGACGTTTTTCTGAATCAACATCCAATATCACTACATTAACATCATCGCCAACAGCCAAAATCTTTGATGGGTGAATATTTTTCTTTGTCCAGCTCATTTCTGTAACATAGATTAAACCTTCAATACCATCCGTCATTTCAACGAAAGCACCATAATCAGCAACACTGGTAACTTTACCAGAAATACGTTGACCAACTTCAAATTTACCTTTAATTTCTGTCCAAGGATCAGCAAGCAGCTGTTTCATGCCCAAAGAAATGCGCTGTGTTTCCTTATTAAAGCGAATCACTTGTACTTTAATTTCTTGTCCAACACTTAAGATGTCTGATGGGTGGTTAATACGTTTCCATGAAATATCTGTTACATGTAAAAGACCATCAACACCACCAAGATCAACGAAAGCACCATAATCTGTAATGTTTTTCACAACACCGTCTAATACTTGACCATCAGATAATTTTTCAACAAGTTCTGTGCGTTGTTCGGCGCGCGATTCTTCCATAACTGAACGACGCGATACAACGATATTGCTACGTTGCTTATCCATTTTTAAAATTTTAAATGGCTGCTCAATATTTAGAAGTGGTGTAATATCTTTAATTGGGCGAATATCAACTTGGCTTCCTGGCAAAAAGGCAACAACGCCCGCTAGATCTACAGCAAATCCACCCTTAACACGACCAAAAATCACACCATTTACAAGAATTTCATCTGTATGTGATTTTTCCATGTTCATCCAAGCCGCTTCACGACGTGCTTTTTCTAATGATAAACAAGCTTCGCCATTTTTATCTTCTAGGCGCTCTACATAAACATCCAAGATGTCACCTACACGTGGTTCTTCTGCTTGTCCGCGCGTACTAAATTCTTTTAAGGGTATGCGACCTTCAGATTTTAAGCCCACATCAACGATAGCAAAATCATTACGAATACCAACAATCATACCCTTGGCGACTGTTCCTTCTAAGCTTTTGCGTGATCCTAGGGATTCTTCTAAAAGATCTGCGAAATTTTCTGTTATTTCTACAGCTGTGTTCACTGTCATATAGTTTCCTGATTCATGTTTTTTATGCCCGGGAATCATAGCCGGGTCTATCGTTATACAAAAGCAGCCTATTGAATATAGGCTACTATGATATAGTATATGGAAAAATGTTAATAATCAAAGAAAAACAACAAATAATATAGATATTACGAAACGGCAACACCCAGCAAATGAGACCCTGTATTACCAGTAACGTTCACCTTGATAACGGTGCCTACTGCTGGCGTTTGATCCGTTGCCACCATAATTGGGGCAAAATGATCAGTCTTTCCTGTAATCATGGCATGGTCAATGGATTCAATCAGAACATTTTGTTCGGTGCCTGTTTGCGTTTCAAAATATTGATGAAGCATTTTTTTACCTGCTTCTCTTAAAACAGCGGCACGCCGTTTAATAATACTTTTTTCAACTTGTGGCATACGCGCAGCGGGCGTTCCAGGCCTTATAGAGTAAGGGAAAATATGCAAATACGTCAAGCCCGCCTCTTCAATAAACTTGTGCGTATTGTCAAACATGTCATCTGTTTCCGTTGGAAACCCGGCGATAATATCAGCTCCAAAAACAACATCAGGCCGCAGTTCACGTGCCTTTTCACAAAAGCGCAATCCATCTGCACGTAAGTGCCTTCGCTTCATACGCTTTAACACCATATCATCCCCTGCTTGAAGCGACATATGTAAATGGGGCATCACACGTGGTTCCTCTGCAATTAAACGCCATAAATCCGCGTCCATTTCAACTGAATCTACAGATGACAACCGTAAGCGCTCTAGGCTTGGCACCTTGTCTAAAAGATCAGAAAGTGTTGCCCCCAAGGTTGGTTGATGATCAAAATCTTTTCCATAATCTGTAATATCAACACCTGTTACAACCACTTCTTTATACCCTAAATCAACCAAATTTTGTGTTTGTGTAATAATATCCTTAAGTGGCACACTGCGAGAATTACCCCGACCATAGGGAATGGTACAAAAGGTACAACGATGATTACACCCATTTTGAATTTGCACAAAAGCACGGGCCCTACCTTCAAAGCCAGATACTAAATGCCCGGCAGTTTCTTGAACAGACATAATATCATTCACCAAAATACGCGGCGCATCTTTCTTTTGGTAGGTCTCTAATTTTAACTTATCGTCATTACCAATAACACGGTCTACTTCTTTCATGGCGGAAAATTGATCAGGATTAATCTGTGCGCCACACCCTGTTACAAAAATTTTTGCATCAGGATTTTCACGCCTTAGCTTTCTAATCGACTGCCGCGCTTGGCGATCAGCCTCTGCTGTCACAGCGCACGTGTTTACAATAATGGCATTATCTAATCCTGCCTTATGGGCAAGATCTTTCATGACCTCAGACTCATAAATATTTAAACGGCACCCAAATGTGATAACTTTATTATTCATTACTTAAAATATTACACCCTATTCATGCAGTATACATGTTGCCATAATCCATTTCATCTAAATAAAAATAAGAATACGATATAAAAATCTTAAAAAACCAATTCGGGATGAAAAAATTTTACTGATTCTGTGTTTTTATGTGTATAATCAACTGTATTGACGTAGTGATTTTCTGATGGGGTCCACCCGGAACACCACGCAGCTACGTCCACCCCTCCGCCAACCACGAAGACACAATCTCCCTACATCTTAAAAATGACTTAAAAAAATTAAGCATTTATTAAGATTTAGCAAACAGATCTATTCAATCTGATGCAAAACACGTATACTTAACCTGAATTCTAAGGTTTAGTTTACCTGCCCTAGGTTCAAGGGTATTATTTCTGCATCAACCAGATGCAGATATGATTGCTACCAAGGGATCGCTACAAAT
>DPKF01000146.1 GCA_003542655.1 Holosporales bacterium | reverse complement strand
ACTCCACACTGAAAGAATTTTTTAACTTCTTTCGGTTTTGTTCGGTTTGGTAACTTGAAAAATATATTTTCCCTGATTTTCCGTTTTCAAATACTACTAACAAATAACCTGAATAATTATTTGTTCCTGCCCAACAAACCGGTTTTTCATTAAGTTCAAATTCAATTTTATTTTTAATTTGTGTTTGGTTAGTAAATCCTATATTTTTAATTTTATAAACATTTTGCAGTGAAGTGAAAACTAAAATATCAGAGCATGATAATAGGCCTGTCGTCTTTTTTGTTCTATTGTCTACTGGGACTTTTTGCTTACTTGAAGTATTTATTGCAATTTTACTTTCTTTATCAAATAAATCAATTTGTTCACCTTGGTTATTACCTGGCACATAAGGATTTTTATTCTTCGGCGGTATTATTTCAACCGTATCATTATCTGTTTTCTCTTTATTGTTAGGTTGGTCGGTCGTTGTAATAAGTGGCTCTGGTTTTTTAATATTGTTTTTACTCAGCAATTTCCAAAGCGGTTCCAATGCTTTTATACGATTAGAATAATATTCACCCCCGCGAACTCTAAAAAATTGCCAGCCGCATCTTTCTAATACTTTCTGGCGCATCATGTCATTTTCAAATTGCTCTGCACCATGATATTTATCACCATCACATTCAACAGCTATCTTTATTCCGTTCGGCAAGAGAATGACTAAATCAATTCTATATCTTCCATTCGCTACTTTATATTGAGGAATTACAGGGTAATTCTTGGTAATGATGTCATTGAATACATCCACTTCAAACCAACTATCAAAGGGTGCGGGTTGATTGCCATGACCTCTGGGAACAGGCGAGTGTATTGGCGTTTGTTGTTCATTGTAATTGAGAAAATGGTTAAGCAATTTGTAACGCAAATCATTAGTATTGCTTAAATTTTCTAATTGCACGGAATGAAATAACCAAATTTGCTCTTTAGCCCGACTCACTGCCACATTAAACCGCCTTTCATCTTCAGGCCTAGTTAATGCGCTTCTATTGTGATTATGAGCGGTAACTAAACTTAAAAACATAACATCTCGTTCGTCACCCTGAAAGCTCGCAGAATTACCGCACAGAATCTTTCTGTTGTTATACTCGACTTCGCCAATTTTTTTCAAAATCAAATTATCAATTAAAGCTGCTTGGCTGTTTCCTTGTAAGGAAATCACGCCAAAAGTTTTTTCTTTATATTGCTCATCTTTTACAAGCTTTGCTATTTTATCGGCAATGCCTTCTGCTTCCATTTTATTGGTAATGTTCTGGCCTGTGCCATCAATATAACCGCTTTGGCAAGGTACTGATTGCAGTGGCTCCAGCCTATTTTCAGAATATTGTTTTAATGGGTATAATCCTATATTGTCAGTAGCATAAAACCATTTGTTACAAAATTCGATGATTTCCGGCATACACCTGAAATGTTCACGCAACACAATCATGCCATCACAAAATATTTTTGCATGGTCGAAAAAGCTAAATTCAGTTCCGTAATAATTGGCAAAAGGAATATTTTGTAAATGACGGTTAATATGCGGCGTCATTACATCAGCACCGACACCGATATATTCAGGCGAAGTTTGCTTATCATCCCCTACTATGATGATGTTTTTGGAAATGTAAAGCAGGAAAAGCGCATCTACGCCCAATTGGCTGGCTTCATCAATAATGACGTAATCATACATCCCCTGTTCAGGAATTACAGTTTCGGCAACCTTGTACAAAGGCATCACCCAGCAAGGAATAGAATCTTTACACTTCTCCATTTGCTGCTGTGCTTCCCTTTGGAATCTCAAGGCTCTTCTGCCTGTTCCAGTTCTACCAATTTTGCTTACAGCCTGAACCCATGCAGTCAAATGCTGACGCAAAGAAGAATTTTCATTTAATCTTTCCAAAACGCTTAACCATGCTTTTTTAGAGCCTAGTTCGGAAATAAGTTCTTCCTCTTCATATTCCAGGCCAGTTAATTTTTCGATAAGGCTGGATTCGTAATCTTTTTCTAATTGTTTGGTTATTTCAGCAGCAGCGTGTTTAAAATAGATTGCGTTCTCAATATATGGGAGGTTCGTTATCTCAAAGGCATCTTGTAAAATATCATTGATTAATTGAGGGAAATGCTTTTGTAAACTCTCCTCAAGCTGTTTGAAATGGTTATATTTTTCTTTTTCTGAATCAAGCACGCTAAGGTCAGAAAGGTATTGCTGATATTGATGGCTATCAAATTTTTCAATCGCAGCAACAATGCTTTCTGCAATTGGATGAATATCTTGATTGGATAAATAATGACTTATCTCGGTAATTTTTTCGTCATAAACTGTTTTTTGAACCAGCAAATAGTGGTAATCAGCCTCATTAAGCAACTGTTTAGCTATATCGCTTTCGTAATGGTCTATTTCTATGGAAGAAATGGCTGCTATCCCTGCCTTTAGTTCACTAATTTCTTCAACGGTATTTATTAACGATTTCGTTAATTCTTTTATCTGTATGTAATAGCCCATTTTTTCAGAATGGGGCATAGAATTTACAGTTGGCCTGATTCTCCAAATGTGTTCAAGCTCCTCTAAATCTTGCTTTATTTTGATGTCGGTTAATACCATTTCAAATGCACTTATACTGTCACATGGCTGCCCCAAAACCGTTACCTCATCAATAAAGTACAAAACTCGCCTAATCTGAATGGGTAGAACTGCTTTTTTAAGCAGTTTAAAAGCCAACCCATTTAAACGATTTCCTTTGTTCAAATAGGCCAACAATATCGTTGCATCATTTTTTAATTCTGCCCAGCTTCTATCTTCTGGGTATTTTATTGTCACATCTCTTTCAAACCGTCTTAAATACGCCTGATCTAAATCAGCTAAAAGGACGTTTGTTTTTGAAACTTTAGCCATCCAAAATGGCAGGATGGCAGGGTAGCCATTGATAATACTTGATTTAAAGGGTAGCGGACATGCTGCTAAAGCCAGAAATAAATCAAATAGCTTCTCTAAAGACTGCTCTAGCGCCTGAAAATCACTACAGGTAATTGAGTTATAGTTTTCTGGTGATGGGTGGTTTTGAATCAACTTATTTTCAATGCCTTGGTATTCGAGCAGTTCAGAAACCAATAGTAAACGCTCTGATTTTGGGATGGCATAATCGAAAACAGCGCAATCGATAAGTTGATAATGTTTGGTGAGTAAATTAAATTCTTCAATTCCTGCAATTAATCCGACACTATCAAGATTAAAGCCGTCATCTTTAAACCAACAGAAATTTGCTGAATCATTTTCTAGTTTTTCCGCTATCTCAGATAACGTGCCTTGATAATTAGGATTAATGGATTGTTTCCTTGTCGATTGCTCCTTAACTTTCAGCCACTCGTTTTTTGTATAAGCCCTTGCTGCTTTTATTTCAGAAAGATTTGATCCGAGTTGTTTAATTTCCCCTCTAAAAGCATCAATATTTGTGGTACTTGCAAGTTTATCGTTAATGGCATTGACGCTGTTATTAAGTTCTTGAATGGATGCTGAATCGCCACTCAATAGGTTGACCGTTAAGTTCTTAAAATCGTCTGGTAACTGATGCTTCAAAACTTCTAAAGCCCTTTTGGTATAAGCCGTTACCAATACCTTTTTGCCACTGGCTAAGAGGTGGCAAATTAAGTTTGCAATCGTATGTGACTTGCCTGTTCCTGGCGGCCCTTGCACTAATACCTTATTGCTTTTCCGCATTTTTTCAATAATCTGAATTTGTTCATCATTGTATTTTTTCGGAAAGTAAATAATACCGTCATCCAGTGCAGGGCTTGATGCTTGCGGGAATCCGATAATCTCGTTAATTGAAGGAATTTCTATTGCTGCATCCGCATCGATTACATCTTCGATAATTTTTTCGTACAGGGCGGTTAGACTCTTTGTGTTTCTTTTTCGCAGAAGTAAAGCAGGGGCTAAATAAATAGTCGGTCTTTGCGGAATATCTTTGGGTTTTGATAGTTCGTCTATTGAGTGTCCATGCCCATCTGCCCTTATCGTATTCACAAAAATTTGCAGGGCCTCATTGATTTGCTTATCAAACAAATCACCTGAAATTTGTTTTTCCTTTAGAAATTTTACGACCTCACTTTCAGCGATATTAATGTTTTGTGCATTAAACTGG
>DPKF01000055.1 GCA_003542655.1 Holosporales bacterium | reverse complement strand
AAATCAACTACTACCGGCTAAAGCCGGTAGTTTGGAAAACGCTTGCAAAGCGGATTCAAAGCGTAAACGCTAAAATTCAGATATACTGAAATCATCTTTTTTGTGATGTTCTTCTTGGTTTTCTATATATTTTTGAACATCTTCTTGATTTACGTTACCAACTGTCACAACAAAATATCCTCTTGCCCATAGATGCTGCCCCCAGTATCGCTTCTTCAGGTGCGTAAATTCCATGAGAAGTTTTCGACTTGTCTTCCCCTTAATATATTGCACTGCTTTTGAAATAGAGATACTTGGAGGGACTGACAGAAGAAGATGCACATGATCAGGGCTCATACTGCCACTAACAATATCTATATAGTTTGCAGCGCAGACTTCGCGTACTAAGGCGCGTGTTCTATTAGCAACTTCTCCGGTTAATATCCGAAAGCGATATTTTGTGCAAAATACAACGTGATATTTTAAGTCGTACTTACTATGTGAGCTTTGTCTGTATGTCATATTATGTATAATACTGAAGTATTCGCCTAAAGGCGAGGGTGTTAACCCTATCCCACCTAACTACATAAAAATGCTGAATCAGATGTTAGTGTTAACTTAGGCACTCCATTCCCCCTTGTGCATCTTGGAAAACTGTACAGAAAAATGGGCCAATATGATTTGGCCTATACATATTTATCAAAAGCACAACAAGAACATCTGAAAATATTTGGAGAAAACAACGCACGAACACTATGGGGCGACATGGCGCTCGCCGACCTGTATATTGACCTGCATAAGTATAATGAAGCCCAAAAACTGATCGAAAAATGTCTTATATACTACAAAAAAACACTTTTACCGACTCACCCTAAAATCGGAAAAGCCTTAGGTTCCCTCGCCACAACATATAGTAAACTGGGGGATACACAAAAAGCAGAACCCCTTTTTAGGCAAGCCCTAGAAATACTCGAATCCCATTACGGACCCAATCATATAGAAGCAACAACCGTCTTGAGACAGTATGGTGACCATTTGATTAAAACAAATCACCTCGACAAAGCCCACGCCTATCTAACAAAAGCCTATACTATCCTTTCAACGCACCATCACCCCGATGTCTGTTTGACACAAGCAAGCCGCGCCAGCCTATACGCTCAACAAGAAAAGACAGGAAGCGCGCTAACAGAAAACAAAAACAAAGCAGCCTTAGCCTTAACAGAGGCACTTCATTGTGCCCTTAAATCTTTTCCAGAAAAGTCGATGCATATTCAGCACATTCAAAAAATGATAGAACAAAACAAAAACCTACAATGAAAACAAATGACCAAAGTGCTGCAATATATAATCCTCAACAAACTTATTTTCTGCTATCATTTTAAGTTCTCCATCTTTTTGCACAAATATAACCTTTGTAAACCAAGCATTATAAACATGTGCCCCAAGTTTTTGTAAAACAAGTAACCGTATCTGACAACACGCATCTGTTTCCAACTGAACACAGCCCTGAATATGATCAAGCGCCCTACCCTCCTCCGTTTTTTCATCCAACTGAACAGGAATGTCTTTAACGCCAAGCTCACCTTTAAAAATGCGGTCCATCGTTTTAAACTTAAGCGCCCAATTTAAGGACAGATTAAACGCTTCAGATGTAATGTAGGCGCTGCTTTGAAGACGGTGAAGGTAGTTTTCCCATCGCTTCATATTGTGATCGCATTTTTGTTTGAAGGCTGACAAAAGTAATGGGGCCAAATCCTTGTTTATTCGTGTTGAAGACGATGGAAACGAGTTGTTCCAAAGAACCAGCATATCTTGAACAGTTGTGTTTTTAACGTTTATTTGAGAATATTGGCAAGAAACATTGTTTGTTTCATCCCCTGCCCCATTAACGTCTATTTTTTTATCAATGACTTGTTCGGCTTGTTTTTTTGTTAACGTATTATTAATCATTTTTTCTGATTTATTATTTAAATCTTTGTTAGTATTTTCCTGTATAACCATTCCGACATTTTGTCGGGCTGATTCCGACATTTTGTCGTTATTTAATATAGAAAAATCACCGTTTTTAACCGTATGATAGTGTTGTGTGTGCGGAGTTAAATTTTCTAAACTTTCGTAGTTTAAGGTTAAAAAATTAGTTCTGTTCGATTTATGAGAACTTAACTTTTCTACTTTGATCACCCCAAGTTTTAAGAAAGCGCTTATATATCTTTCTACAGTTCTTGTGGAAACTAAAAGCTGCCTAGCCCACTCTTCAGCCGTATTGTATATCCATTTTTTGTCATCATAGATAACACCAACCTTCTTTTTTTGTAGCCAATAGTGAATTTGATTTATAAATTGAGCGCCGGTTCGTCCAAATTCATCGATAAGGTTCGCCTGTGCAATAAGGGTGTGATTCTGCATACTTTAAGCCTCTTTTTTAGCAAATATGCACAAAAACTTGACTTTTGTTATGTAATAAATTACACTGACAATAGATAGTAAGTCACATTTTGTGTGCGTTTTAACGGCTCCCGCTCTAACGGGGGCTTTTTTTTGTTCGGAGGTATAAATACCCTCATAAGTAGTATTATCTACAATCCTAAAAATTCTGTCAAGTAGGTTAAATACATAAAAAACAATTTTCGTTCGTTGGTACGGTTTTTAGAAAAAAAGTAAAATTTGCTACCAATGTTTTTTTATGATATCTTTAATATAAAAGAAAAGGGTGAAAAAATGAAGGATATTGTGTTTAATCAGGCTATGTTAGGTAAACTATGTCAAGTTTCTCCAAATACTGTTTCAAGAATGATTAATAGTGAAAACTTGAAAAGTTTAGTATTGGATGCTAAAAATAAAAAAAAGTATGATATAAATACTGCTCGTCTTATAACAAAAGAGCTTTATGCCAATCAAAAACTACCTATAAAAGATAAAACCAATGTTTTTTATAATTTTAAGGGTGGAACTGGTAAAACAAGCATTTGTTATCAAGTCGCTACACACTTAAGTATTTTAGGGTTTAATGTTTTAGCCCTCGATCTTGATCCCCAAGGACACCTTTCATCTGTAATGCGTGTTGCTGAGGATTGGAATGGACCAACAATTTATGATGTTGTCATAAATGGAGTACCTATTGATGATGCAATTATTAATATTTGGGATGGGCTTGACCTATTGCCAGCTAATATATCTATGACAAGAATAGAGGTGCCTCTGAGCAGTAAAACTAAAAGAGAGGAAAAACTATCACTTGTTTTAGAGCCACTTAAGAAAAAGTATGATTTTGTATTAATAGATACCAATCCTACAATTAGTACACTTAATATGAATGCTTTGGTTGCTAGTGATAGAGTAAATATTGTTTGTGAAACTCAGCCGTTCAGTCTTGCTGGTTTGAAAATTTTGGTTGATGAAATGCTAAATTTTTACTCTGATATGGGGCTCACGCCAAAATACTGTATTATACCCAATAAATATGAAATAAAAACAGCTACTTCGCAGGAGATTTTAGGTGCATTACGTGCAAACTATGGACCAGCGGTTATTAATGCTGTCATTAGAAAAGCTGAAGAAATTAATATTGCTGCAAAGAAAAAATTACCAGTTTCTGCTTTTTGTAAATCAAAATCAACAGGGTTTGAGGATGTTATGGATTTAGTCTATGAGATTGTGAATCAAAGTATTTAATCTTCGCGGCCGCGAAAAAATGGAATAGAATAATGAAAATTGAAAATGCAAAAACAAGAGAATTAGAAAACATTAAAGATGCGTCAGGATTAGTTCATACTAAACGTGTGAGTGCATTTAGTAGTGGTAATAGATCAGAAATTGTTTATTTAAATATTGAAACATTAGTGCCTTATAGAAATCAAGCTAGAATTATTTTTAATGAAGACGAAATTTCTGAAATGGCTAAAACAATAAAATTACATGGAATTCGTCAGCCTTTAACAGTTCTTCGCGTCGGAGACGATAAAATTTTATTTGAGGTTGTTAGTGGAGAACGGCGATTAAGAGCTGCTAGGCAGGTTGGCCTACTTAAAATTCCATGCATTATTATTGAAGATCATGAAAAAGCAGAAGAAATTGCATTAATAGAAAATGTCCAAAGAAAAAGTTTACATCCACTAGAGCTCGCAAGGTCTCTTAAATCTTTGGCTGTAAAGCGTGGATGGGGAGGACAGGAAGAATTAAGTAAAAAAATTGGTTTGACATCTTCCCAATTATCTGAACTTCTTAAAATTTTGACTTTAAGTGATGAGGTGCAGGGCGCAATTTTGAAATACAATCTTCGCGGCCGCGAACAGTTTAGATGTATATATAAGTTTGGCTCAGATTTGGATAAGTTGGAATATATAGCTAAAGTCGCAAAGTTAAATGCGGGTGAGTCTTTCCAATTTCTTAAAAAAACGACTCAATCTGTGTTACGAGTTTCACTTTCAAATGATGAGCTAAAAATACAAAAAAAACAGTTAAATAAGTTATCTAGATTGCAGAAGACAAAACTGTGTGAAGTTTTAAGTGCCGTAATAGCTGAATTAGCCCCCTAGACATTTTTTTCATACATAAAAATGTGAGAGGTGGTTGTATCAATCATTCAAAAACATACAAAATTATAAAAACGCGTGAGTACGCTACACTACAAGCGTTCATAATGGATGTAGAGAAGAATCGTGTATAAGGTAGATAGTTTAAAGTTTGTTGTTGATGAAAAGTTAGCCCAGGCAGAAAAACAGATAGCTAATTTAGAAAAATGCAAAGACAGACCTCATGTATTAGATGATAAAACGGTTCAACGTTTAATAGATGTGTACCGCCAAGAAAAACAAATGGTTAAGTATTTGATGATAACTAGCCGAAGCACATTGCAGGGTGATCTTAGTTACACAGATAGGCAGACTATGAAGCAGGCCTGCTTCATAGNNTACACATGTTAGATAAAGCATGTGACCAAATATTGTTTTTAGCAGATAATTTTAAGGCACATACAATAGATAAAATTATGGAAAAGACAGATGTTGAATTAGCAGTAGATGTTTTAATGGGAAAGCATTATAAATCATAAATAAAAGAGGGTAGATGCTGTTCTGCTTTATGATCCTGTGTTGATGTGAATGGTTCCAAATCTACGCTACAGGCTTTATGCCAAAGGGCGGTACAGGATCTCCATTCACATCTTCCGTTCAATGGTAGCTTACCATCAAACGGTTCACTATTTTAAGATACAAGGGCGGTGGTGTTATTTTGTATAAGTGATAACGTCTGTTATAATGTGCTTGTAAAAAGTATATGAAATACCTTGATATACAAACCAAAATTGTGTAGTTTTCTAGACTATATATAGTTAAGGCATAGCGGGCTGTTTTTATGAGCAAAATTTAGATATTAGCCAACAAGATATGAATTCAAAAATTGTCCTGACATTATTTTCCCTGTTTTCTGAGTTAGAGCGTGATTTGATTAACCTTAGAACAAAAGAGACAAGGTATGGTTTTAGGCAAACCAAATGGTACTATTCAAAAAAGTAAATTTGACAAAGACGTTGAGAAAATTAAGGAGCTTTTAGGGTACGGATTATCTAAGCGCAAAATTGCCAAAGTTCTTGGGTACGTTAATCATATTTCTTTAACGACGTATATTAAAAAAAGAAATATTGAGCCAGCGCAGCCAAATGCTTTTATGCTAAACAAAGAGGAACAATAAAAGTGAATGAAATAGGCATGCAAAAAATGATAAAAAATACAAATATTACATTATTTACGTCAACAGATGGTGATGTTTCTTTAAATGTGCCACTTGATAAAGAAACGGTTTGGCTTAGTTTAAAGCAGATGAGCGATTTGTTTGGCCGTGATAAGTCCGTCATTTCACGGCATATTAAAAAGATTTTTGACAGTGATGAGTTATTTAAAAAAGAAGTTGTTGCATATTTTGCAACAACTGCAGCAGATGGTAAACAATATCAAGTAGAATACTTTAATATTGATGTTGTTTTATCTGTTGGCTACCGGGTTAATTCTAAACGAGGAAGCGAGTTTAGGCGTTGGTCTAACTCTATTTTAAAGCAGTATATTCTAGATGGATTTACGCTCAATCATAAACTGTTAGCAAAAACAGGTTTGCAGACATTAAACCAAAGTCTCGCACTTGTTAAATCAATTTTAAGTGACGCGGCGTATAAGAATGATTTTGGCATCAATGCGCTTTCTATTATTGAATCATATGCCAAATCTTGGTCAACGCTTTTAAGTTTTGATGAAAATAAATTGGCAGCGATAGAAACTGTTGATCATATTACCGCTGTCGATAGTCAAAAAATTAAAAGTGATATGGCGCACTTTAAAGATGAACTTGTTAAAAAGGGAGAGGCAACCGACCTGTTTGGGAAACTGCGCTCTGACGTTGATATTGATTCCGTTCTTGATTCGGTTCATCAAACTTTTGATGAGGTTCCTCTTTATTCATCTTTAGAAGAGCGGGCTGCACATGTTTTGTATTTCTTTGTGAAAAATCATATTTTCTTTGATGGTAATAAGCGTATTGGTAGTTTTATTTTTCTGATCTATTTATCTTTGTGTTCATACGATGTCACCAAAATTTCAAATGAAACGTTGGTTGCACTCGCTTTACTTGTTGCACGCAGTCACCCCAGTGAAAAAGAAACAATCATTCAATTGATTATGCATCTTATTAAAAGATAGGGGGGTAAAAATATGTCTGATCAAAATACGCCGCTATTTCAAAGTATCTTATCATCCAGTTTTGTTACAAAAACAGGCGCGGACAGCCACCAAGCGTTAGACTTAAATAAACTTCTTATGCCGCACCCTATTACAACATTTTTTGTGCGTGTGCAAAGTGATGCCATGATATGTGACAACATTAATAAAGAAGACATTTTAATTGTTGATAAAAGTCTTACACCAAAACATAACGATATAATCATTGCTATTCTTGATGGAGAGCAACTTGTACGACGTTTAATAAAAGAAAAAGATCATATATTTTTATCCTCAAATGGTGGAAAAGATCTACGCCCCATAGAAGAAGATTCTGATTTTTCAGTGTGGGGTGTTGTTACCTATATTATTCATAAAGTGTCTTCTTAAGATGATTCAAAATGCGTGATAAAATATTTGCACTTGCGGACGTAAACAATTGTTTCGTTTCTATTGAACGTGTTTTTCAACCGCATTTAAATAATAAATCTGTTCTTGTTTTGTAAGCGTCCAAGCAACCACACCC
>DPKF01000155.1 GCA_003542655.1 Holosporales bacterium | reverse complement strand
GCCGCTTTTCATGATTTTGGGGCTGGTACATTCTTGGATATACAAATAAATAACGAAAAGAAAATAGGCACCCTGCCCTTTACTAAAGATGCCATTTTAGATATCAACTTAGACAAACAAGAAGTTACTATTTCCAAAAATTATTTACTGGTATAACGATGCTTGATCTGTTGAAAATTATCTATGGATTATTGTTACCGCTAACTTTTTTCTTTCCGCGCATCTCTGTTCCCTTATTAATATTAATGACCATAACCACGGCATGTGTCACCTGGACACGGCCAGCAACCAAGCATTTTAATAAAAGTGCATTGCTATATATTGTTCCTATGTTGTTATTTATTTTATGGTCTGCAATCAGTTGTCTCTGGTCACCCTATCCTATTCAAAGTTTATTCAGCTTATTGGCTTTTTTAGGCCTTATTGCAATAGGTATTACCCATGTAATGGTTTTTTCAAAACTTGAACGAACCGAGCAACGCCAGATTATTTATTCATTACTCATAGGAACACTGATCACCGCTATTATGATGCTAGCAGATAGCCTGGCTTCATCCCCTTGGTCAGCTTATAAAGGATTTAACAAAGAAAAATTATACGCAAAAGTTGCAATGGGTACCAGTTTTATGGGCCTTCTAGGCTGGCACTACATTAAACAGCTGTCATATAAAATAGTTTTCACGATTAGTGTTGTCATTTCCCTACTCTATAGCGATTGCGACGCTGCTATTTTGGCTTATTGTTTAGGATTACTCCTGTATTTTTTAGCATCAATCCCTAAATTACAAAAAATAATACGCATTTCAACCCTTTTGATTGTGCCTGTTTGTTTTTTATTCCTACCCTTTATGCTTTTAAAAAGTGGAATGGATAGAGAATTCATTTTAAATTGGAATAAAACTGGATTTTTAACACATAATAGCACCCTACATCGACTCGTGATTCTGAGTGATACAGCAGAAACAATTAGCAAGAAATCTATCATTGGGCATGGCTATAACACCTCTAAATTTGATGAGGTAAATGGCGGGAATCAACATTTTTCGGTATTGGATCAAAGTCAGCCTGAGAAGCCTTTCGTAAAATTAGAATATAAAGCCGTGCACCCTCATAATTTTATCATGCAGTTATGGTTAGAACTTGGTTTAATTGGTGTTGTTCTATGGCTTGCATTTACATTAATGATTTTAAACATTATGACCAAAAATTTAAATTATAACCCATTAGCATTTAGTTTATTTTTGTGCGGCCATATTCATCTATTAGTAAGCATTGGTTTATGGCAGTCGTGGTGGTGGGCGTTATTATTTATCATCACACCATGCGCCCTCTTTTTTAAAAAAGATTCTAAAACAGATAAAGCTTTATCTTGTGGCAACTTTTTTAACGCGATATGATGTACATATAACATAAAGAATATAGATTATGCCGGCATCACTTTCTATTGGTTTTTCTCTTCCTGGCAGATACGCTAAGTCATTGATAGACTTTGACTCAAAAAACTTTTTAAAAGATTTTGATGCATTGCTCACTGTATTAAAATCGAATACAGATACTGTTTTTTTATTAAAGGCACAGCATTTAAAGCGTTATTACCTTATGGATTTTGTTGATGTTATTAGCAATACCCTAAAGCTTCAAAAAGAATTTTCCTCCTTTTTGAAAGTGCTGATTGAAAATAATCGCCTTAGTTTATTGGAAGATATTGCACGTTGTTATAAAACACTGTGGAATAAAAAACAAAATATTCGCAATATCGATGTTTACTCCGCAATTAAGCTTTCTGAAAAAGAAAAGATTGAGGCTGAAGAAAGAATCAAAAGTTTTTTTTCAGAAAAACTCAATATTGCTTATGAAGTTGATGAAAGCCTTTTAGGTGGCATCTTAATTCAGTCTGACGGAATACTGATAGATGCTTCTATAAAAAATCATATTAAAACACTAGAACAAACCATACGCGCATAATTCTATTTATTAGGACTGTTTAATCATGCTTTTTAATTTTTTTTTTAATCATCACGACTTGTTTCTAGGTTCTAACTTATTTAGGTATTTAACGTTCAGAACGGGCGGTGCAATCTTAACGTCTTTACTTATTAGCTTTATTTTTGGAAAACGTTTTATCACTTGGCTGAAGTCTAAACAAGGTGACGGTCAGCCAATCAGAACGGATGGTCCACAAGGTCACCTCATTACCAAAAAGGGTACGCCCACAATGGGTGGTGCCCTTATTTTAATAAGCATTACAATTGCAACGCTGCTTTGGTCAGATTTAACAAATACCTACGTTTGGACGGTTCTTTTGGTGACTTTGGGTTTTGGGTGTATTGGTGCTTATGACGATTATTTAAAATTGACTAAAAGAAGCCATGCAGGGTTATCGGGCAAAAAAAAACTTATAACACAAGCCATTATTGTGTTTATGGCTACATACTTTATTATTCAAACCCAAGAACCTAAAATGGCAACGCAAATTACCTTTCCCTTTATCAAAGAGTTGATGATTGATTGTGGTTATTTCTTTTATATATGGTCATTTTTTGTGGTGGTTGGTGCGTCAAACGCCGTGAACTTAACAGACGGCCTTGATGGCCTTGCTATTGTTCCCGTTATGATTGCGGCTTCTTGTTTTGCCTTAATAAGCTATCTTGTTGGTAACGTTGTCTTTTCAAACTACTTACAAATTCACCATGTGCAAAACACCGGTGAAATCGCTATATTTTTAGGATC
>DPKF01000110.1 GCA_003542655.1 Holosporales bacterium | reverse complement strand
CCGCCTTTGCCTTAAGAACAAAAGGGAATAATGTGGCGTACATTCTTGGTGGGTCAGGACATATTGCAGGCATTATTAATCCACCTGAGGAGAATAAATATCATTTTTTTTCGTACTGCCCTAAACAACAAAAACTTATTAAGAAAAATGGGTCATGGTGGGACACGTGGTCATTATGGATGACGCATAAAATGAGTGGTAAACACACTTCAGAACGAACAGATTCATTTGAAAGAATCCGACCTGCCCCAGGAAAGTATGCCATGAATCAAATAAATTTAAACAAACATATAGATAAATTTTAATTATTTCTTAAGGTTGTTCATATAAACTAAAGTAAGAATATTATTTTATACATTAACTTATGTACTATATTGGTCTTGTTATTGTTTTTGCATCCATTGCTCTTGGATATAGCTTTATGGGCGGGCATCTAAGCTTACTCTGGCAGCCATTTGAATTTGTTATTATTTTAGGTGCCTCTATTGGTGCTTTTATTTCAGCCAATCGTGCCAGCTTTATTAGAAAAATTTTAGTTTCTGCGAAGCAAGCACTAAACGATGATTTTTTGAAAAGAGAAGCCTATTTAGATCTTTTAAGTGTTTTATATTCAATATTTAAATTGTCACGTACAAAAAGCATGATTGCCATTGAAAAGCATATAGAAAATCCTCATGAAAGTAGCATTTTCCAAAAATATCCAACATTTTTAAACAACCATATTGCTGTCGATTTATTTTGTGACTATATACGTATCATTAGCATTGGTGTAGAAGATCCAATGATTATTGATGATATGATGCGCGATGAAGTGGATGCTATTAAGCATGAAAACTTAGAAAAAGTATCAGCCATGAATCGTTTAGCTGACGCACTGCCGGCACTTGGCATTGTGGCTGCGGTTTTAGGTATGATCCATACAATGGGATCTATTGATCAACCTCCGGAAATTTTAGGTCTTTTAATTGGCGGGGCGCTCGTAGGAACTTTTTTTGGTATTCTTGTTTCCTACGGTATGGTCTCTCCAACGGCAATACGTATGGGGCAAATGATCGAACTTGACAATAAATATTATGACTGTATAAAAGCAGGTATTATAGCATACATGAATAAACTGCCTCCAATTATTGCCGCTGAAGCTGCGCGTAAAAATATAGATCACGAATTGAGGCCAAGTTATATGGAAATGGAAACTGCTTTAAATGAAATAGAGCTATAAAGGTTAATATGGCTGATAAAAAAGAAATTAGAGTGATAAAGAAAATTTTCAAAAAAGGTGGACATGTGCATCATGGTGGTGCATGGAAGATTGCCTATGCTGATTTTGTAACCGCAATGATGGCTTTTTTTATGTTAATGTGGCTCATTAATGTCATTACGGAGGAGCAAAAAAAAGGTATTGCTGATTATTTCACGCCTAATTTTACAAAAATTCATGACGGTGATCCAACGGAAGAAGTATTAGCGCGTAAAGAGGCAATACCATCAGAGGAAGAAGATAATCCCTTAATAAAAATGAAAAAAAAATTAGAACAGTCTCTTTTGCAAAATAAAAATTTAAAATCATTGATGGATAATATCCATATTACGTTAACCTCTGCAGGGTTAAACATTGATATTATAGATACTGATGGACGTTCGATGTTTACACCTGGTGGTGCTGAGATGTTAGCCCCTATGAAAGATATTCTAAACGAAGTCGCGATAATCCTTAATAACACTGTGAATAAGATAAGCATTGCGGGCCATACTGATGCTATTCAATATACAAATACAAAAAACTATTCAAATTGGGAACTCTCAGTTGATCGCGCAAATGCAACACGAAAAAAGTTGGAAAAAATTGGTGTTGATAGGGGGCGCATGCAGGCTGTTCAGGGAAAAGAATCAAGAGAATTATTTGATCCTAGTAATCCATCATCGCCAAAAAACAGACGTATTGCGATCACGTTATTAAAGTGATTGAAGACGAGTAAGGGTATTGTGAAAAAATGCTGTTTAAGAAAAAATAGTAGAGTTTGAATATGATCGTTGTATAAAAATAAGCAATGTTTGAAGGTCGAAAGTTTCTTTATACCGTTGCAACTTAAGAGAATATCTTCAGCATCATTTCAGAGTCGGAAGAAATAGCCCCTGATCTTTTATAAAATACTGAATTTCCTTCAATTCTGATCTTTCTAGTGCTTGTTTAAGGTGCTCAATTATACGGGGTAAATGGCAAAGTTTTTCTGGATTATTGTGCAAAATGGCATAACGCGTGAAGACACCTAAAATTTTTGCATGACGTCCTGCTCCTAATATATCAGACGCATGTAGGTAATCTTGGTGATGCTTTTTATCAAAAATTTTTAAAAAATATTTTGTAAGGTGACTTTTAAGATCTGGATTTAAATCACGTCTTGCATCTTCTATCAGCGATATATAGTCATACATCACTGATCCGTAGACCCCATCTTGAAAATCAAGAACGCCTATATCATTGTTATTTAATAGCATTAGGTTATCCACATGATAATCACGCAGAACCAGGGTCCGGGGGGTGAAATCCTCAATACTGTTCAAAGCAGCTGTCCATAAATTTTTCCAAATTTGAGCAAGATCCGCTGGTATATCTTTTGTTCTACAATATTTAAAATAATATTCTATAAAAACATTCACTTCCTTTATGTACAAATCTAAAGAATAATCGGGCACTAAATTTCTGATAAAGTTCTGTGAACTGTTCTCGTATATTTTATGCAAAATATCAAAAGATTTTTCGAATAAATTTTGTTCTATTTTAATTGATGATTCTGTTTGAAATTTTTTTGTTAGGGTATTGTCACCAAAATCTTCTAATAATAAAAATCCATTTTCAAGATCTTGTTCTATCACTTTTGGTGCCCGAATTTGTATGTCATTTAAATACCGTGATAACCGAACAAATGGATTTAAATCTTCTGATAAATTTGCATCCATCAATACAAAAGACTGATTTTTATCAGTATCATGCACACGGTAATATGATCGAGGAGACATATCCGACTTTAAAAAAATGATTTCTGGCTTTTTTATGTATTGTTTTACAAAATCTGATTGTTTTTGACTATTATTCATTAGTGAACTCTTGATAGACCCTGTTATGATAATTAAATTTTTTTTCTTAAAGTGATAATGAAAAGGTAAGTTTTAAGTAAATAGGCATGAACCATACCCTATGAAACAAGATATCACAGAATTATTGATCTATGTTGATGATTTTACACACATTAGTGGCTGTTGATTTCTCTGAAATAATAAAAGTGCTGATGGTGCTTTAATACAAGGGTGAAAATCATAGCTTTAAAAGACTAAGAGCACTATAATGATGAAATATTAATACTTTAAAGAAAATTTAATGCGCCTTAATAAATTTATTTCTCACCATGGGATTTGTTCACGACGTGATGCTGACAAACTAATTGAGAGTGGGCGTGTTAAGGTGAATAATAAAGTGCAGAACACACCTTATATTGTTCTAGATAGCGATATTATTATGGTCGATGATAAAGCTATTCAACGAGAGACAGAATTAAAAATTTGGGCATTTTATAAGCCAACAGGCATTATCACTTCTCATAAAGATGAAAATAATAGACCTACTGTTTTTGATCAACCAGCTGTTCAAAAACTACGCGATCAACATGGGTATATAATTTCTGTTGGTCGGTTAGATTACAACTCAGAAGGGTTATTGTTGCTTACAAATAGCCCTGATTTTGCCCATGAATATGAAAAGCCGTCATCTCATTTGAAGCGCACATACCGTGTTCGTGTATTTGGCGATATTAACTATAAGGCTCTTGACGCATTAAAGAATGGTATAACAATTGAAGACATCCACTACAAGCCAATTCACGTAGAGTATGATGTAAAGAAGAATAACGGTCAAAATACGTGGATGTTGATTACGTTAACTGAAGGCAAAAACAGAGAAATTCGCCGCGTTTTAAATCATTTTGATTTGCAAGTAAACCGGCTTATTCGTGTGGCATATGGCCCCTATAGCTTGGGCGATTTGAAAGTAGGGGAAATTAAAGCTCTAGAGAAAAATGAATAGGTTAATGGTTTTTAAAACAAAAGCTGTAAA
>DPKF01000205.1 GCA_003542655.1 Holosporales bacterium | reverse complement strand
TAGTTTTGTCATAAAATTACGGTTTAACTCAACACGTGCTTCGCCCATTTTAATGTCCCGACCGGGTGTTGAGAGCGAACATAACGTAAACCGCAGCGCATCCACACCAAATTTATCCACCAAAATAAGCGGGTCTATAACATTACCTTTTGACTTAGACATTTTTTGTCCATGCTCATCACGAACAAGGGCATGAATATAAACATCTTTAAACGGAATTTCTTTTATAAAATGCAGGCCCATCATCATCATTCTGGCGACCCAAAAAAATATGATGTCAAACCCCGTCACCAAAACAGAAGTTGGATAATAACGTGTAATATCTTCCATATTTTCTGGCCAACCCAAAGTTGAAAATGGCCATAGTGCTGATGAAAACCAGGTATCAAGAACATCTTCGTCTTGTCGTAAGGTCACATCATTTTGTTCATAATATTGCCTTGCCTGTTTTAGCGCATCATCTTCACTATCAGCAACAAAAATATGGCCATCTTCCCCATACCATGCAGGAATTTGATGCCCCCACCATAATTGCCGAGAAATACACCATGGCTGAATATTATTCAGCCAGTCAAAGTAAGTATTTTCCCACTGTTTGGGAATAAAAGAAGTTTCACCAGATTTTACAGCATCTAGGGCAGGGCCAACCATTTTTTTAGCATCAATAAACCATTGATCTGTCAGCATGGGTTGAACTTCTACATGAGAACGCTCTCCATAAGGTACGCTATGTTTTATATCTTCAATTTTGGCAATTAAATCGAGTGTTTCTAAATCGCGTAAAATTGTTTCACGTGCCTCAACATAAAACATTCCTTGATAAGCAATAGGCACATTATTATTTAAGTGCCCTTTTTCATCTAAAATATTAAGCTGTTTTAAATTATGGCGCTTGCCAACTTCAAAATCGTTAAAATCGTGTGCTGGTGTAATTTTAACAGCACCAGATCCTTTTTCTATATCACAATATTCATCTACAATAATAGGAATTTTAATGTTTGTGAGTGGGATTGTGACAAGTTTCCCAACTAAATGTGCATAGCGTTCATCATCTGGGTTTACAGCAATAGCTTGATCGCCAAACATGGTTTCAGGGCGCGTTGTAGCAACTGTGATAAACTGTGTTGGGTTGTCTGAAAATGGATAGGTTATATGCCAAAGATGACCGTCTTCTTCTTTATTTTCAACTTCAAGATCTGATAATGCAGTTTGAAATTTAATATCCCAATTTGATAAGCGTTTGTCACGATAAATAATACCTTGGTTATAAAGATCAATAAAAACTTTTTTAACAGACTGTGATAAGCCCTCATCCATTGTAAAACGTGTTCTCTGCCAATCTGCTGAGATACAAAGTCTACGCTGCTGATTGGTAATCGCTTCTCCTGATTGCTGTTTCCATTCCCACACTTTTTTTAAGAAAGCACACCGCCCAAGATCTTGGCGTTTAACGCCCTCTTTTGCAAGATTTCGCTCAACCACCATTTGTGTTGCAATACCAGCATGGTCGGTACCAGGTTGCCACAAAACATCAAACCCTTGGCAGCGCTTAAAACGCACTAAAATATCTTGCAGCGTATACGTTAAGGCATGTCCTAAATGTAAGTTACCAGTCACATTGGGAGGTGGCATCATCACACAATACGATTCGCTGCCCTTATTTTTACTTTTAAAATGTGGTTCTTCTTTACGATAAAGGCGTTCTTCAAAATTTTTTGGATTGTATATTTTATCTAACATAGAGGCAATGCACTTAAATATTGGGATTGAATGTGTGTTTCATACACAAAATGGTATCCCCTACGGGAGTCGAACCCGTGTCTCCACCATGAGAGGGTGGCATCCTAGGCCTCTAGACGAAGGGGACATATTTCTTATTTATAATAGATTATATGGTATTTGGCAAGATTTGTCATTACACTGTGAACTAATAATTAGTTAGGGTTAATGTCTGTAGAAAAAATAGTGCATACCTTACTCATGAGAGAGAGCAGAACTTGAACGCCCCTTTAAAACACCCCATCATTTGGGAGTCTTGCCCCTCTTGTTGTTATGCGTTAAAACCCGTATCCTATAATAGAATGCATTTTAATTAAATTGGTTACATTATGTCTGAAGTGTTTGAAGTTAAGGTTCCAAACCTTGGCGAGTCTGTCGTTGAAGCAACGGTTATTCAGTGGACAAAAAACGTGGGCGATGTTGTTAATATTGATGAAACGATAGCAGAGCTTGAAACTGATAAAGTAACCTTAGAAATTTCTGCACCTGAAACCGGTATTTTAAAAGAGATTAAAGCAAAAAAAGGTGATTTTGTTAAAGTTGGTCAAGTTTTATGTGTTATAACGGCTGCTGAACAGGCATCACATAGGCCGCCAAAAGTAACCTCACCAGGAAATCAATCGATCCTTGCTGATAGCAAAACACATGCATCTTACGCCGAACACTCAGATCAAGATAAAGGGTATGCAGTTCAATTAGCCGCTATTGCAGAAAACACGAATGCATCGCCGTCTGCAAGACGTGCAATGGAAGTATCTGGCCTTACACCACATAAAGTGCATGGAACTGGAAAAGATGGCATGATCACCAAAACAGATGTTCGAAGGCATTTGGATCCAACGCCATCGCCTGCTTTGCCAAATACCAATCCCTTTTCCTTAAAGCATGGTTCTTATGAAGAAGCACTTGAAAATAGGAAAGAACAACGTGTTCCTATGTCGCGGTTGCGGGCACGTATTGCAGAACGTCTAAAAGAAGCACAAAATACAGCTGCAATTTTAACAACTTTTAATGAGGCTGATATGACAGCCCTTAAAATGCTTAGAGAAAAATACCAAGAACCTTTTGAGCAAAAGCATGGTGTAAAACTTGGGTTCATGTCGTTTTTTGTAAAGGCTGTGATTGAGGGGCTTAAAAAAATACCATCTGTTAATGCAGAAATTCAAGGCAATGATATAGTGTATAAAAATTATTATGATATCAGTGTTGCAGTTTCTGCCCCCCAAGGATTGGTTGTACCCGTTCTTAGAAGTGCAGACCATTTAAGCTTAGCAGACGTTGAAAAAGGCATTGCCTTGTTAGGCCGTAAAGCGCGCGATAATAAATTATCTTTAGAAGATCTATCAGGTGGAACCTTTACCATTTCAAACGGTGGTGTTTTTGGGTCGCTTCTATCAACGCCTATTATTAACCCCCCGCAATCTGGCATTCTTGGTATGCATACCATTCAAGATAGGCCTGTTGCCATAAATGGGCGCGTTGAAATTCGCCCGATGATGAATCTGGCATTATCTTATGATCACCGAATTGTTGATGGTCGTGAAGCTGTTACTTTTTTAGTAACGGTTAAGGAGTGTTTAGAAAATCCAGGAAGATTCTTATTAGATCTTTAAAAGGTAGATAGCATGAGTTACAAAATAAAAAGCTATACAGAAAACGCCATACGGTATCTTCTTTTATTTACAATTTCAGGTATCATTATTTACTTTTTCATTTTAGAGAACCAAGAAAAAGAGATTGTAAACCATTGGTTCGGTACAATTCAAAATACAGCTGTTTATGGTGTTGCGTTACTACGCGATTTATTTAACAAGTACTTATGGTAAACGTACGGCAGATAGATACTATCTAGGCAGTCAAAATAGATTTACGAGAACAGTTACAGGAAACTAAATATGGATCAATTATCAACAGAAATTTTAATTATTGGTGGCGGCCCTGGTGGTTATGTTGCAGCCATTCGTGCAGCACAGCTGGGAATGGATGTCACCCTTGTTGAAAAAAGATCCACATTAGGCGGGACCTGTTTAAATGTGGGGTGCATTCCATCTAAAACGCTTTTAAGTATTTCGCATAAACTAGAAGATGCGCGCCACAATTTTAAGGATTTGGGCATTTTAGCTGATAATATTCGTATAAATTTACAGCAGATCATGAATAGAAAAGCCTCTGTTGTTGATGAATTGGCACGCGGTATTTCATATTTAATGAAAAAGAATAAAATTAAAGTTATTCAAGGAATGGCAACTTTTATTAGCCCGCAACTTGTCTCTGTTGAGCAAAAAGACGGTACAAAATTAAAAATAAAATCACGTCGTATTGTCATTGCAACTGGCTCAACCCCTACCATATTGGACGGTGTTGAAATTGATGGAAACCAGATCATAACGTCAACAGAAGCATTAAGTTTAGAAAAAACGCCAAAACATTTAGTTGTTGTTGGTGGTGGTTTTATTGGCTTAGAACTGGGGTCTTTATGGTCACGTTTTGGTGCAAATGTAACTGTGGTGGAATATACAGGCAATATTGGTGGATCTATGGATAAAGAATGCGCCATAGAGCTGGAAAAAATTCTTGCAAAACAAGGATTGGTTTTTAAGACAAACCGTAAAGTAACATCTGTTAAAAAGAATGCAAAATTTGTAACGTTACAAGCCGTTGATCCAAGAAATGAAGCAAGTAAAGCAGACGTTATTGAATGTGATTACGCTTTAATTTGTACGGGCCGAAAACCAAATGTGAAGGGCCTTGGTGTTGAAAATATTGGTTTAGAATTTGATGATCGTGGGTTTATTGCAATTAACCAAAACTATGAAACATCTGCAGCTGGCGTTTATGCAATCGGCGATGTGATCCCTGGCCCACAACTTGCCCATAAGGCAGAGGAAGAAGGTGTTGCCTTGATGGAACATTTTGCCGGTCTTCCTTTCCATGTCAATTATAATGTTATCCCATCGGTTGTCTACACAAATCCGGAGGTTGCAAGTGTTGGTTTTACAGAAGAAGAATTAAAAGCAAATGGCATTCCTTATAAAGCGGGAAAATTCCCCTTTTCAGCCAATAGTCGCGCAAAAGCAGTTGGATCATCTGAAGGTTTTGCCAAGGTTCTGGCTGATCCAAATACAGACAAAGTTTTAGGCGTTCATATTATTGGCGAAATGGCTGGCACAATGATAGCAGAGGCTGCAACGATCATGGAATTTGGCGGCAGTTCGGAAGATATTGCAAGAACATGTCACGCACACCCAACACACAACGAAGCCTTAAAGGAGGCTGCCTGGGCAACCTTTGGGAAGGCTTTTCATATTTAAGTATTAACGCAAGACATTGATCCAAAGTGAAATATTTATTGACTATTACAATAACATGCTTATAATATGTCTTAAGTTTCAAGATGAAATAAAGGCTTTTACCATGAAAAAAATACTCTCTGCCCTGTTAAGCGTATACTGTTTAACGGCTGCTAACATGCATGCAACAACTGAAGAAAGTGTTGAGAAAAATAGGGACGTACCATTTCTTGATGGCAACCTTGATTTGCAAAATTGTATTTTAAATTTTCTTGATCTAGAGGAGCAACTTAGTGTCATAAAGGAAAATCAATGCCTGCGTATAGGTGCATTGACTGAGGCTGCACCTAGGTATGCAAAAGCATTGCTATTGGGTGAACATGTTCCAGATGACGTTATGAAAAAAGTGAATACAGCCAGCGCGGATATATTCGAATGCGAGGGCATATCAGAACGTCAGTATGTTATAAACCGTATTTTGGAGCCGCTAACCACTATCATCGATAATATAATTAGCCTACCCAATGCGATCCCCCCATTTTTAAGGGAATGTGTTGTGGATCATACATCTGACGTTCATGCCATGATTGATGCTATGCCCTTAAATCCCCATATTGCAGAGCATATGAAACATAGTCTTCATTATTATGAAAATATTTATCAACCCTGGACTGAAAATTCAGTTGATGCTATTAAAAATAAGCTAGAGGCTATGGCACAAGAATATAAACTGTTGGATGATGTATACTGCCCCCCATTGTCAAGA
>DPKF01000021.1 GCA_003542655.1 Holosporales bacterium | reverse complement strand
CCAATTAAACTTGTGTCTAGTGTGTAAAAGCCACCCAGTATCGTGTCTTTAGAAAACAACTGATAATTAGCATGTGGTAAAACAATTGGTGTTGTTTTTGGTCTATCTGTTTGGTAGGATGCACCTTTAATGGCTGAATAGGTGTTGTCATTAAAAGATTCATAAGAAATATTTGAGGTTAAGTTGCGGTTTGCACGAAATGTATTGGAATAGCTACGTTCGCTAAAGGGATAAAGGGAAAGATAAGTTGTATCGCTTGCTCGATTTATTTTTAATTTGAAGCGTTGTTTCGTATCAATATCATAATCTAGGTTTGAAAATAAATGCCACCTATTTTGTGTTGTTTTTTCAGGTTCGTTTATTGGTGTTGTCGGGGCAGAATAGGGTATTTTTTTTCGTTGTCTATGATAACTTCCTGATGCTTCGAATGCGCCATCTAGAAGGGTTTTACGGTATTGCAGGGTGGTAGAAGGATTTTCTTTTGACATAAATGTTGGTGTAAGGGTCAGATCGGATGTGTTGTCGATCACATAATAATAAGGTTGACTAATGTAAAGCCCTGTTTGAGAGCTTCTTCCAAAAGACGGAAATAATAGACCTGATTTTCTTTTAACGGTTGGGTCGGGGTGGCTAAAATAAGGTGCATAAAAGATAGGGATACTACCCAAAGTAAGGGTGACATTATAGTAATAGATTGTTCGTGTGTCTTTATCATGCTCAACTTCAGATGCATTTAATTGCCAAAACCCATTTTCTCTGTTACACACGTTGCAAGGTGTGTAGCTTGCATTAAAAAACTGCGTTGTTAATCCACCGTTTCGGGTGGCTTTTTCAGATATAATCCGTTCATTATCTTCGGTCAGAATACGCAAAGATTCAATAATACCATCTTTTAGAGAATCTGTAATTTCCAGTGAATCTGCATAACTAATGGCACCTGTCGGATCTTTGAGGATAACGTTCCCAATGGCACTTACCGTATTGCTTTGTTTGTTATAGAAAACAGTATCAGCAAACAATTCACGGTATGTTGTGACAGTTAGGGGTTGCGTAATATGAACACGCTCTTTTGCGGTGTATGTATTGGTCGTCGTTTCATAGGTTAAATATTTTGCTTTAATATTTAAAGTGTGGGGTATATGTTTTTGAGGGATGCTGTTGTAACATTTTTCTGGATGAGCAAAGGCATGATGCAAAGCCCATAAAAAAAAGAAAAGCGTAAGCTGTTTCATGAGAATAAAAAATATTGTGATAACCAAGCTAGTTTAAGGTTAGCATATTTTAAAGTGCTATGAATATCATCAATATTTTTTTAATCGTCCATTCGATATAAACGATTTCTTGACAACCCTTAAAAAATATATGATGCGTTAATTTGGATCTTCTATGCGTGGATCAATTTCTGAAACGACAATTGTTGTCTGGGGGTGGGGCATAAAAGCATCGTCTTGGGGTGACGCTTTAGAATGCGCACGTACATAGGATAGATAACAACCCGTGGGGATAGAAACCAATAGAAGGAATAAAATCAGACCTTGATTTGGATTGTAAAAGACAAATACGCCAGATAATAGCGGGCCTAAAGCAGCACCAACACTATAAATAAGTAATAAGCCCTGTGTTGCAGATACAATACTATTTGCGCTAATTGTATCACAAGCATGTGATATTGAAATAGGATAAATAGCAAATGTTAACCCACCTAAAACAAAAAATAATAACATACATATAGCTGGATTGATTGGAAAAAAAATGAGGCAGCTTAAAAGAAAAGCAGATGTAAAAAATAATGTTGCAATAACGGTACGCCGTTCTATGATGTCTGACAATTTTCCTAAAGGATATTGAAGCGCCATGCCGCCAAATATTGTGGCAAACATCATATATCCGATCATCGTTTTTGAATAATTAAGCTGTGCAAGATAAATAGGAAGAAGTCCATAAAGTGATCCTAAAATTAATCCAGAGGAAAAACTACTTATAATCCCCGAGGGTGTTTTTTGTACTAAAACTTTAAAATCTAGTGTAACTGCTTCTTCAATTTTAGGGGAGGGGATGCGTGTTATCGATAATGGGAAAATAGAGGCTATGCAACAAATGCCAGCCAGCAAAAAAAGATTAATAGGTTGGTTTAGATCCGCTAACATAAACAGCTGTCCCACAGCTTGTGCGCCATATAAGGCAATCATGTATAGCGCTAAGACGCTTCCGCGGTTTTTTATGGATGAAACAGATAATAACCAGCTTTCGATTACTACATATAGACCTGAAAGACATACCCCAATAATGAAGCGTAAGACAAACCAAATATAAGTATTGTCAATCACACCGTGTAAAAGTGTGATAATGGACATGACGGATCCAAAGGCACAAAAGGCCCTTATGTGACCAATTCTTAAAATAACTTTTTCAGACTTAAAGGCACCAATCATAACGCCTATGTAATTGAAGGTTGACATACTGCCAATAAGAATTGGGTTAATGCCCTTTTGATTCATCAAAAATGTTATAAATGTTGTGAGAAAACCAATTGAGACGCTAAATAATATAAGGCTTACAAGCGGTGAAATGAAATTATTAATTCTTATCATATGGCAATCTATGAAATATTAAATACATCGTAGTACCTTTAAAAATAATACATAAGATACTGTGAATCCTACTTTTATAATGACAGAAATATCATTTTATTCAACTATAGAATATTATATCTAAGTGTTCCGGGAGGACCCCATCAGAAAATCACTACGTCAAAAATAGCATCTCAACACAGTATTGCGGACAAATCAGTTGATGATATTTATTCTACAAGTCGAAAAATCAGCCACCAACAATAACTTTTTAATCCCGAATTAGGGTATCTAATGTTTTTCTGAAGTTATTAAATATTGTAATTTTATATGTAGCCTTTGTTAAAAGTTATTCTGTCCTCTTAGTTTAGTTTGTAAATGAACTGAAAATAAAACCCCTTGAGAGATCAGCAGGGTAATTAACGCCGTTCCACCGTAGGAAAAGAAGGGCAGCGGGATGCCAACGACTGGAAGCAGCCCCATAACCATGGCCATATTAACAAACACATAAACAAAAAAACTAATGGCAATGCCAACACCCAATAGTTGTCCGAATCGGTGCTTACAATTTAAGGCAATTTCTAAACTGCCGATTAACCATATACAGTATAAAAGAATCAAGAGAAGGCACCCTATAAAGCCAAATTCTTCTCCAAACATTGTAAAGATAAAATCTGTTTGTTTTTCGGGTAAAAAATTTAGGTGACTTTGTGTTCCTTTTAAAAAGCCCTTTCCTGTAATTTCTCCTGATCCAAGTGCAATTTTAGATTGGACAACATGATATCCTGTCCTCATGGGATCACGTTCTGGGGTTAGGAAGTTTAAAATTCTGCTTTTTTGATAGGCATGCAAAAACGACCATAAGACAGGAATACTTGCAATGGCAGCACAGCCAATACCTAAAAAATACCCCCAGTGAATGCCGCTAACAAATAATATTGCTCCAGCACCCATCATTAATAATAAAGCCGTTCCAAGGTCTGGCTGTCTGCACACAAGTGCTACTGGCAAAAGAATCATAATGACAGGCGGCACTAAAAAACGCCAGTTACCTATTTCGCGTATATCCGCTGTATAAAAATAACGGGCAAGTGCTAAAAGAAGGGCAAGGCGCATTAATTCGGATGGTTGTAAGTTAAATATATAAAGGTCAATCCAGCGTTGGGCCCCCATACCGACAAAACCTAATAATTCTACAAATATAAGGAGTACTAAAGTTGCTGTATAAAAAAAATAGGCGCTTGCAATCCATGTTCGCATATCAATTAAAGCGACAACGACCATTAAAATCAAGCCGATAAATAGACGCAGAAGTTGCTTAAACGCCCATGGGTGTAAGTTTCCATTTGCAGCAGAATAAAGCATTACTATTCCAAGAACAGAAATTATTAAAATGACAGCGATTAAGTGCCAAGGTAGCTGTTTAATTTTGTGTACTGTGTCAATCATCCAAGAAGTTCCTGTGCTAACATTAAGGCGTCGCGTCCAACAGGTGCTGCTGTTTTACTGCCAAATTCACCATGTTCAATAAAAACAATAGTTGCAAATTTAGCGTCGGTTGTTGGCCCGTATCCTGCAAAAAATGCATGCTCTCTTAGGTCCCAACGACTGTTTTTCGTTAGCCCTTTTTGACGTTGTTCTTCGGTAATACGCACAACTTGTGTTGTGCTTGTTTTCCCACCAATTTCGAAATTTTTATTTTTTGTTCTGCTATTAAAAGCCGTTCCAGAAGTGTGATTTAAAACGTTGTACATCCCCTGTTTTATAATTTCTAAATGCTGTGGTTGCACGTTGATAATGCTTGATTGTGCTTCTGTACAGGCAACAAGGCGAGGTGTTACAAGTTTACCACCATTTACAAGACCTGCCATCATACGTAAAAGCTGCATTGGGGTGCACAACACGGCCCCTTGGCCAATGGTGACGTTAATTGTTTCCCCCATAGACCAGCGTTTCCCGTATTTTTTCTTTTTCCATGCAGCTGTTGGAATAAGACCCGATTTTTCATGTTCAATTTCGAGTCCTGTTATTGCCCCAAGTCCAAAACGCCTTGCCATGCTTGCAATATCATCAATTTTCAATTTGTTTGCAAGTTTGTAAAAATAAACATCACAAGAAGAAGCAATGGCTTCAACAAGATCGACATAACCATGTCCACCATTTTTCCAGGTCCAACAATGAAATTTGTGAGCATTTACATCATAATGTCCGGGGCAGTGTACCTTGTTATCTGGTGTAATAATACCTTTTTCCAAAGCACTTAAGGCCACAATCATTTTAAAAATTGACCCAGGCGCATAGAGTCCTGATATTAATTTATTGATGAGGGGTCTGTGAATGTTATGAGAAAGATCATGCCAATCTTGATGAGAAATTTTATTAACAAATAAATTGGCGTCAAAGCCAGGAGCCGATACAAACGCACGCAATGCGCCGGTATGAACATCCATCACGGCACAAGCGCCAGAATTATTTTTCATCAATAATTCATATATTTTTGTTTGTAATTGTGAATCAATATTTAAAACCAACTTGTTACCTGGTGTGCTTTTTTCATGTTCTAAGGTGCGAACAACTTTTCTATAGGCATTAACTTCAACTTTTTTAGCACCAGGTAAGCCCACTAAGGTTTCATTATAAAATTTTTCAACACCTGTTTTCCCCGTACGAAATCCTGGTGCCATCAATAAAGTATTGTTTTGTTTCTTTTCATGCTGAGCAACAGACGATACAAAACCAACAACGTGTGCAAAAGGGTGCGGATTGATGTATTCGCGTGAGCGAACATTATCAGTATGAACACCCGTTAAGTCGGAAAGAAAGTATTCAAGTTTTGATACTTCTTCATAGGATAGTTGTTCTTTAACAATAATGGGCTCAATTTTTGTTTTTGTTTTAAGTTGTTTGTATATCCATTTTTCATCTTGTTCGTTTAGTGTAATATACTGCTTAAGGTTTTCTATTAAATTTGGTATATCTGGAACTTCAGAGCGATCAAAATAGCCAATGTATGTATTTTTTGATTGTGCTAGAATAATATTTTTATGATCTACTATCAGTCCACGATCAGGTAAAATAAGAAAATTATGAATGCGATTTTTGTCAGATAAATTTTTGTAGTGTTTGTTTTCTAATACCTGAAGACGATATAAATTGCCGACAAGGCCTAAAAATAATCCGCCTTGTATCCCACCTAAAATGAGTGTGCGACGTTGAAATTTTTCATGTAGAATATTATCCATAACATTATATTCTAGATGCCTTTTTCCCCAATATCAATAAATCTTTTTCGGCGATTTTGTTTCAACTGTTGACCTGAAAGTTGACATAGTTCGTCTAGTTTTATCGATATTGCTTCGCGTGTACGTTCTGTCATATTTTTTACGTCACGATGTGCCCCACCTAGTGGTTCTGGAATAATATGATCAATGATGCCATGTTTTTTTAAATCTTGTGCTGTTAATTTAAGTGCAGTTGCAGCATCTTTTGTGCGGCTTGCACTTTTCCATAAAATAGATGCACATCCTTCTGGTGAAATAACAGAATAAATGGAATGCTCTAGCATCAATACGCTATTTGCTGATGCTATAGCGATAGCACCACCTGACCCACCTTCACCAATAATGCAAGCAATCATTGGAACTGTCAGGCTGAAGGAAGTTTCGATGCATCGTGCAATAGCTTCTGCTTGTCCGCGTTCTTCTGCGTCTAAACCTGGGTATGCACCAGCAGTATCGACAAAGGTTAAAATTGGCATTTTAAATTTATTAGCAAGTTCCATTAAGCGTTTGGCTTTTCGGTATCCTTCTGGGCGCGCCATGCCAAAATTATGATGTAAACGGCTTTCCGTATCTGTTCCTTTCTGTTGTCCCATAACGATCACAGAACGTTCATTAAAGCGTGCCACTCCACCAATTAAAGCATGGTCATTTCCAAAGGTGCGATCACCAGCAAGGGGCATAAAATCTGAAAATAAAGCCTCTAAATAGTCAAAAAATTTTGGTCGTTGTTGATGGCGCGCTACTTGAACTTTCTGCCACGGTGATAATTCTGAATAAATTGTTTTTAGCGCTCTTTCTGTTTTTTTTTCAAGTTTGATAATTTCTTCTGCAACATTAATATCTTTTGAATTGGTCATGAGACGTAATTCCTCAATTTTTCCATCAAGTTCAGCAACATTTTTTTCAAAATCAAGAAAGGTTTTCATTTATCACATTTTATTATCATACATACATGTCTTTGTACTTGGAATAGAGCAA
>DPKF01000009.1 GCA_003542655.1 Holosporales bacterium | reverse complement strand
AGTGATACGTTAACCGATCAACAAAAAAAGTGTGTTGCCCCAAATGTTTACTCACTTGCTCAAGCATATTTAAATAGCGAACAAGCTTGGCCTCGAGCTATTTATTTAGGTGAAACCCCAATTGGATTTATCATGCTAGATATCGACCCCGAAGATATCGATAAAAAAGAAAATGCATATTATCTTTGGCGATTTATGATTGCTAGAGACTACCAAGGTAAAGGTTATGGTAAAAAGGCACTTGATTTGATTATCGATAAATGCAAAGAAGATCAAAAGAGTGTCCTTTATACATCGTGTGATATGGAAGAAGAAATGCCATATCGATTTTACATGAATTATGGCTTTACAGATACAGGCGTTTTTGATGACGATGAAAAAGTACTCAAACTTCAGTTGATTTAATAGTTAAACAATTTCACTTTAAATTGATATCAATTTAGAGTCGTCAAATTTTACTTATTTTGTAATATCAGTTGATTTTTATATTTGAAGACAAAATGATTAAAAATAGATTATCATCCACCAATTTAATTATTTAAATCAAAAAAACCAGAAAGTAAGCAATTTAATAATCGTGTTTTAAGTGTGAATATGTAAGTTAATATTATCTAGATTGACAACCAATTTAAAAAGGCGTATATTGATGAGGTTGGAGGTGTTACAATGAATAAAAAAATTATTATTATTGGTGGAGTTGCTGGTGGTGCAACAGTAGCTGCTCGACTTAGAAGACTTGATGAATTTGCAGAGATTATTCTATTTGAACGAGGTGAATATATATCGTTTGCAAATTGTGGGTTGCCCTATCATATTGGCGGTATTATTCAATCTAGAGAGTCACTTATAGTTCAAACTGTTGAAGATATGCATCTTAAATTTAATATTGATATTAGAAATTTTACTGAAGTAACAGAAATAGATATTGTTAATAAGGCTGTTAAAGTGATTAATCATCAAACTAATACGATTTACTTAGAATCATATGATAAATTGATTATTTCAACAGGTTCGCAACCTATCATACCCCCTATTGAAGGTATAAAAGAAGCTAAAAACCTATTTACATTAAGAAATATTCCTGATATGGATAAAATAAAAGCTTTTATTGAAGAAAAAAAGCCACAAAAAGCAACTGTTATCGGAGGCGGTTTTATCGGTATTGAGATGATGGAAAATTTAGCACATCTTGGTATGAAAGTAACATTAGTCGAAATGGCACCTCAAGTTATGGCAATGTTTGATTTTGAGATGGCGCAAATGATTCACCAAAGCATTGTTGAAGAAGGGGTTAATTTAATTTTAAATGATGGCGTTAAATCGTTTTCGCATGAAGGAAATCATATTACACTATCAAGCGGAAAAGACATTATTAGTGATTTAACAATATTTGCAATTGGAGTAAGACCCGATAATTTTCTTGCTAAACAAGCAAAACTTGATTTAACAGAACGTGGAGCAATCAAAGTCGATGAAAATTTACTAACATCAAATCCTGATATTTATGCAATAGGAGACGTTATTGAAGTACCAAACCTTGTTACACATCAAAGCATGCTTGCAGCACTTGCAGGTCCTGCAAATAAGCAAGCAAGATTTGTAGCAGGCCACATTACGGGAACAATTGAACCTTATTTAGGAACACTAGCCACATCAGCCGCAAAAATATTTGATAAAACGGTAGCAAGTACTGGAATAAATGAAAAAATGTGTAAACAACTACATTTAGATTATATGACACTTCACATTCATCCAACTTCACATGCATCTTATTACCCAGGAGCTGAACCTATCTCTTTAAAAGTGATATTTAATCCTAAAACAGAAGAAATATATGGTGCTCAAGCATTTGGAGCTGATGGTGTTGATAAAAGAATTGATGTTCTTGCAACAGCGATTTATGCAAAAATGAAAGTTACAGATTTAAAAAATGTAGATTTGTCATATGCTCCACCTTTTTCATCTGCAAAAGATCCAATTAATATGGTTGGATTTGTAGCCGAAAATAAATTAAGAGGCTTAATTCAAACAATTTCATGGCAAGATATGCAAGAATTAGCCGCTAAAGGAGCGTATATTTTAGACATTCGCGAGAAACCGGAGTATATACTTGAATATTTACCAGGATCTGTCAATATTCCTTTAACTGAATTAAGACATCGAATGAATGAAATACCTAAAGAACAAGAAATATTCGTATATTGCCATGTTGGATCTAGAGGGTACACTGCATCTCGCATTTTAACTCAAAATGGTTATACAGTTAAGAATTTAGATGGCGGATTTAAATCTTATAGTTGTGTTTTTGATCATAGTGGTTCTCAAATTTGTTTTGCTCTAACGGATGAATTGGGTATTCCGGTTGTTGATAAAGTGGAAGCGGAAAAAGCAATACCTCTTGTCAATGAAGCAAAAATTACGATTACTATCGATGCATGTGGATTGCAATGTCCAGGTCCTATTGTCCAAGTGTATAAAGCAATGGAAAAATTAGAAGTTGGGAATGTACTAGAAGCTAAAGCTTCTGATCCAGGATTTTTTAGAGACATCAAGTCATGGTCTGAAAAAACAGGGAACACACTTTTAAGCGTTAAAAAAGAAGGTAAGATAATCACTGCACATATTCAAAAAGGTGCACAAAAAGAACCGAATAAAGGTTTTGAAGTTAAAGAAAACAAAAATGGAACAACAATTGTTGTCTTTAGTCAAGATTTAGATAAAGCAATTGCGGCATTCATCATCGCTTTAGGAGCTAAATCTATGGGTAAAGATGTTTCCTTGTTCTTTACATTTTGGGGATTAAATATTCTTAGAAAACCTAGAAGAGTAAAAGTTAAAAAGAGTTTTATCGAGAAAATGTTTGGTAAAATGATGCCAAGAGGAACTGAAAAATTACCCATTTCAAATATGAATATGTTAGGTATGGGACCCAAAATGATTAAAGGCATTATGAAGAAAAAAAATGTAGACTCACTACAAACTTTAATGGGAAATGCTATGAATATGGGAGTTAAGGTTATTGCATGTGCAATGAGTATGGATATTATGGGAATTAAAGAAGAAGAGTTGATCCAAGGTGTTGAAATTGCAGGCGTGGCTACATATTTAGGCGATACTCAAGAATCAAATCACAATTTATTTATATAGTACATATATTAAAAAACATACTTTTTAGAAATTAGTATGTTTTTTTGTTTCATAAGATTTAATTTTCTCAATACTATTAAAATCCGCATTCTTCGTGTTCACATGCTTGAGAATCATCTTGACTATCAAGTGATTGTAACGGGTTTTCTTCTTGCCATATTTGATTGATTGCATTTAAGAAGTATTCTGTTTGTTGTGCACCTGAAACACCATATTTACGATTTAAGACAAAGAATGGAACACCTTGAACACCAATTTGACGACCTTCTGTGATTTCATTTTTCACTTGATCAGCAAATTGATTGCTTGCTAAGACTTCACGAGCTTTTGTTGCGTCAAGACCAAGTTCAGCAACAAGATTGATAA
>DPKF01000136.1 GCA_003542655.1 Holosporales bacterium | reverse complement strand
TTTTTGTTGAGTATAGAATATCACTATGCAATAGGTTTTGCTATTCTAGGGATATAAAGATTTTTTATAAGAGAAATGAATGCAAAAAAATGTTTTGTTGTTCTTACTATTAAACGCCGTTGCAATAGCAAAAAATGTGCCGCCGTTAACGGTGACCGCTGATGAAATGACCTATAATGATAAAACAAAAATTTCAACAGCTGTGGGTAATGCAATTGCTACATTTCATAATGCTGAGGAAGGAACACAAATTCTAACAGCAGATTCTATGACAGCGCATCATAACGCTGATGATATTAATGGTGTTGATACATTACAAGCAACAAGCACACAACATAATCACGTTTTATTTCAATCACCAACCTTAACGGTCACAGCAACAACATGCCGCTATGATGGTAAAGCACAAAATATTATCTGTACAGGATGCGTTAAAGTAACAGACCTAAAGAAAAAAGACACCGTCACAGGTGACAAGGCAGAAATTAATATTCAAACAAAAGTATATGGCGTTGAAAGTTTTGGTGAACATATATCAGAGGCTATTCTCCACACAGGCTCTGCAGCGCCTAAAACTTAAATTGTAAAAAAAAACAGCGACTAATTATTACCGTCTGCCCACTGAAAGTGCTTTCAATCCTTCACGAATTAAATCTTGTGTGGATGATTTAGGATTTTTCTGAACAAGATTCTGTACAACTATATTGGCATCCGTTTTTGTATAGCCCAAATTTGAAAGGGCCGAAACGGCATCTTGTTGTGCATAATTATGTGCAGCAAAACTACTGTCACTCTTTTCATTTAAGCCGTCCACAAAGCTATGTACACTGGGAATTTTCCCCTTTAATTCTAAGGTAATGCGGCCTGCAACTTTTGCCCCTACGCCATCGGCTTGTGTGAAGGGATTTGAGTGTTGTCGTGCTATGCAGTCTGCAATTTCATCTGGTGATAAAAACGACAAAATAGAAAGGGCTACTTTGGTTCCAACACCCTGAACAGAAACCAACAAACGAAACCAATCCCGTTCAATAGCCGTTAAAAATCCACAAAGCATTTGGTCATCTTGCCTAAAAATATGCTCTATCAAGATAGATATTGGTTGTTGTGAATCCGGCAATTGATGTGTTGTTTTTTTTGATGCATACACTAAGTAACCAACGCCGTTCACATCTAAGACGAAAGTATTAAGATCTTTACTATCAACGCGTCCAGTAAGTTTGGTAATCATAATTTGCTCTACAGTCTTGCCATATAATGGCGGATGGGGTGGGATTCGAACCCACGAAGAGGTCTCCCCCTTGCCGGTTTTCAAGACCGGTGCCTTCAACCGCTCGGCCACCCATCCACATACTGAATCAATTCAATACTTAGGTAATTGTGTCAAAAAATATAAAAAAATGCAACTGAAATGATAAGGCAAAAACTTTCTCAGCATACGTACCGTTTCAAAGGCTACATGAGCATACATCAGACATGAATTTCAGCAGTATAAATATTTGTATAAATTAGGTGAACTTTTTCTACGATCGTTTTAGCGTGCATCCACACTATCAAAATGACGGCATATCAAAAAGGCCATCTGCATTACGCGCCATTTCTGTAACTGTATACCCCAATGCTTTCAATATATCAATTAAACCTAATTCTTCTTGCTTTTCTGGATCATACACATTTAAATGCTTAGCGCCTGCGGCAATGATAAAACGTTCACCGGCAACACGCAATAAAATTTTAGGAATTTCATTTTTCCAGTGTCTATTACGATAGATCATATCTGGGTCAGTGTTTTGGCCAATAGAGTCCCCAAAGTAATACTCTTTTACACGTGGATGTTGTTTATCCACCATACGAACTATCAAACGCTCCCCCTCTTGCTGCAAAAAAGGAAGACACTGTTGGACATGACCCTTTTTAGTTTCTTCTATAAAGTGTGTAAATGCTGGATTATGCTTTAGAAGCAATAGTTCACATATACCTGAATACCAAAGTAAAGCTTGGCTATAAGGGTTATCTGATTCTATTTTTAGATCTAAACAAGGAAATTCTTCTTCTGCCTCTAATGCATACGCTTTTTTTCTCACATCTGCTGTTTCTAGTACATAATAGGCAGCATTATCATTGTCACTGAGTCGCGCTATATAATAGTCAATAACGTCATGACTACGGTAAGCTGTTATCTCGCTCATGATCACATAATCAAAGGCACTTTCACAAACTTTCTTAGGATCGCAACTTATAATACAAGTCGCCATTGATAATAACCAATCTCCGAGGCTTTTGTGCCCTTCACACAACTCGAAACCATATTGCTTGAGAGAAGTAACACATTTGTCATAAATTGCTTCAGCTTCTGGAGGCAAGCCATCTGATGTAAAAAAACTCTGGAAAATACGTGTTACTTCATCATGTTCCTTAGTAGTATTGGAAAAGACATCTTTTTGTTGAAGATTATCATTTTCTGCACAACTTTCAGTATCAGAACCTTCTGGTGTATCATTTAAATCAATTTCTGTCACAATGTGTTTAAAATCTTGCAGTGCTTCTTGAAAACTGGGAGATAATATTTTTTCATAGCTAGCAATATGACAAGTTCCTATGAGGACCCCTGGTTGACCTCCTGTTTTTTCAAGTGAAAAACATCTAACTCTTTGATCGAGTTCAGCATAAAATGTCGAACCACTCACGTGTTGACACATAATTAAAACAAAGATAAAAATAAAGCGCATCATTAATTTTCAATCAAGAATAAGACATACTGAATAGTATAATATATGATGCATTTGTTCAACCATTATTTAACGCATTAGTTCATGTATTATTTGCGTTTTTTCTTTATATAGTATATGCACCCCCTTGTCAAAGATTCAGCAGATCTGTTCTAATGTATAGTAGATATTAGCAGGAAGCGCAAAATGATTGAGCATGGGATGACTTTTAAACCCGACACCCTTTATGAAGACTTAAAATCGGCCAATGAAGTTGCACAACTATTCAAAAAAACACGTTCAGATTCAGGCATAACAATAGAGAAAGCTGCTGATGATACGAAAATTCGCAAGCTTTGGTTACACTGCATGGAAATGGGTGAATTTGACAAATTGCCGGGTCGTGTTTATGCAATTGGTTTTTCCAGAACATATGCTACATATTTAGGGCTAGACCCATCTTTTATTGTAAAAACATTACAAACATCTGCCGACTTTTTTCAAGAAGGTAACAATATATTAATTTCATCCCAACGCGAAAACAATAAAATCTTAACACCTAAAGTAACAGTCATAATATCTTTAATACTTGTAAGTTTTATTGTTTTTGCTTTTTCATATTTCATGAAAAACGATACGCCTGAAAGTAATACGCATGAAGTCGTATCTACCGCGCAAGAAACTGAACTTGATGATGATTTAGCAGATTAATAGCGTGAATAAAAGCATGTTTAAAAAATACCCCTTTCTAAATATTCTATTGGCGTGTATCGTTTCTATAATCATTTCAAGTTGCTCCTCTTCTGGGCCTGAGGTGCAAGGTGTGTGTAAATCTTGCAAGCCCTATTATGTGCGTGACGCGTGGCACTATCCCCAAAAACATTACGGATACGATGAAGTTGGTTTAGCGTCTTGGTATGGGCCTGGTTTCCACGGAAAACCCAAACCCCATGGTGAACCCTATAATCAGTTTGAAATGACGGCTGCCCATAAAACCCTTCCAATACCAACAATTGCTTTGGTTGAAAATTTAGCAACAGGAGCCAAAACAAAAGTTTTAATAGATGATCGTGGGCCCTTTGTCTATGATGGGCGCATTATTGACTTGTCTGTAGCTGCTGCAAAAGAAATTGGTACATATCAAAAGGGAATCGGCAAAGTAAGGGTGACCGCTCTTGCAGCAGAGAGCGACCGATTTGCACGACATCTTGCACAGTATAAACGTGCCAAATGCCCCAATGGCAGGCGCTGGGTTAAAATTTTCCAGGATGATATTGCAGGCCATCATACCGATTTAAAATCGAGTGTTTATCATACCGAAAGCCATACGCCCCTTCGCGAACCACAGAAAAAAATATATCAACACACAGTTTATAAGCAGCCTGCGCAACCATATTTTAAAAACCCATCCTTAGAAGACACGTTAAACGACGTTCACTTAATCCCAATACACAAACAAAAACAACCAAAAGTACCAAAACTACAGAACTTGCATGTTGTCACTGTTAATAAAAAAATCAAAGATCCCTTTGATTTTATTGATAATGATAAAATCAAGGAGGTTTCAGATCCATTTTTTGATAAAAAAGATATTAAAAAATCCGCAGTCAGCACCCCTATTAAAAAAGTTATTTTGCAAAAAAAGAGTTCTATAAAAAAGCAATCCCGCGCTATAGTGAAGAAAATAAATTGTAAAAAAAGATAGCGCATGCGGTTCATTCATCTTCGAGTTCATTCTGCTTACTCACTGGCTGAAGGTGCTGTAAAAGTTAAGAAATTACCAAAACTATGTATCGATAATCACATGCCAGCCATTGGTATTACCGATACAAATAACTTATTTGGTGCCTTAGAAATTGCATCATGCTGTGCAAATGAAGGAATCCAGGCCATTATGGGTATTCAAATTGATTTGAATATTTACAGCATAACGGCACCACTTGTTTTATTTGCACAAAGTGAAAAGGGATACCGCAACCTTTTAAAACTGGCTAGCCATTTATACGCGGTTGATAAAACATTTGAAAATCGTTTTATCACGCTCAATGAATTGCAACTGTATCATCAAGATTTAATATGTTTAACAGGCGGGCATAAAGGGCCCATAGGCCAGCTGATTTTAAGTAATAAATTAGATGATGCAAAACAATTAACAATTGATTTAAAAGAAATTTTCAACGATAAACTTTATATAGAATTACAACGCCATGGTTTGCCCGACCAAATACAAACAGAGCCGATATTTTTAAACTATGCATATGACTTTCATATCCCTTTAGTTGCAACAAATGATGTATTTTTTGAAGACAAAAAAATGTATGCGGCGCATGATGCATTGCTGTGCATTGCTGAGGGGCGTTACGTTGTTGATGATGATCGGCGCAAAGCAACACCAGAACATTATTTTAAATCACAAGAGGAGATGATCGCTTTATTTGAAGATATTCCAGAAGCAATTATTAATACGGTTCATATTGCAAAGCGTGTGCATTTTACGGCAAAAAGCCACCCCCCCATTTTACCCCGCTTTGAAACAGATGGCGGCAGAACAGAAGAAGAAGAATTAAAATTTTGCGCCCTAGAAGGATTGGAAAAAAGATTAAAGGAAGAAGTTTATCCATTATTTAATAAAAATAAACATGCCCAATTAAAAATTGATTATCTAAACCGATTGAATTATGAACTGGACATTATTAATAAAATGGGTTTCCCAGGCTATTTTTTAATTGTTGCCGATTTTATTAAATGGGCAAAAAAACAAGATATTCCTGTGGGACCGGGCCGTGGTTCTGGAGCAGGTTCGTTAGTTGCTTGGGTTATGACGATTACAGATATGGACCCCATTCGTTTTGGCCTTATATTTGAGCGGTTTTTAAATCCTGAGCGTGTATCCATGCCAGATTTTGATATTGATTTTTGTCAAGACCGTCGTGATGAGGTTATAAAATATGTATCTAAAAAATACGGTCTAGATCAAGTCGCACACATTATTACGTTTGGTAAATTGCAAGCACGCGCTGTGCTGCGCGATGTTGGGCGTGTCCTTCAAATTCCCTACGGACAAGTGGGCAAAATTTGCGAGCTTGTTCCTAATAATCCGGCAAGCCCTGTAACTCTTGCGGAGGCTGTTGAGAGTGAACCACTGCTTCAAGAAGCCATTAAAGAGGATGAAAATGTTGCACGTCTGGTTGATATCGGCAAACAGTTAGAGGGCTTATACCGCCATGCATCAACGCACGCAGCCGGTGTTGTGATTGGTGACCGCCGATTAGATGAACTTGTCCCTATTTACCGGGATGATAAATCAGAACTTTCTGTCACCCAATTTAATATGAAATATGTTGAAAATGCAGGTCTTGTAAAATTTGATTTTTTGGGCTTGAAGACATTAACGGTTATTGAGCTTGCCTCTAAAATGGTGCGCGCTCACGCACCTTATAATAACCCTAATTTTAAAATTCATACTATTCCTTTGGATGATAAAAAAACCTTTGAACTTTTATGCCGCGTTGAAACGATCGGTATTTTCCAGCTTGAAAGTTCTGGCATGAAGGACATTATTAAAAAACTAAAGCCTGATCAATTTGAAAACTTGATAGCATTAGTTGCGCTTTATCGTCCTGGTCCGATGGACGATATTCCACGCTATCTTGCATGTAAAAATGGCGAAACAGAAGTTTATTATCTGCATCCTAAACTAGAACCGATATTATCCTCTACTTTTGGCGTTATGGTTTACCAAGAACAAGTTATGCATATTGCGCAGGTTCTTGGTGGTTATTCACTGGGCGCTGCGGATTTACTGCGTCGCGCAATGGGTAAAAAGATAAAATCAGAAATGGACGCACAGCGCGCATTGTTTACAGAGGGTGCCATTAAAAATGATGTTCAGCCTAAGGTGGCACGTCAAATATTTGATCAAATGGCAAAATTTGCGGGCTATGGATTTAACAAATCGCATTCTGCCCCCTACGGATTGCTTGCCTACCAAACGGCTTATTTAAAAGCGAATTATCCCTTAGAATTTTTTGCATCATCCATGACATATGATATGCAAAATACCGATAAATTAAATATTTTTAGGCAAGATGTTATTAAGTGTGGCTATAAAATTTTGCCACCAGATATCAATTATAGCGACCCACATTTTACGGTTGATCACACAGAGCAGGGGGTGCGTTATGCCCTTGCCGCTATTAAAAATGCTGGAGGGCAAATTGTTGATGTTCTTGTGCAAGAACGCCTTAAAAATGGTTTATTTAAATCTATTGATGATTTTGTAACCCGTGTTGATGTGAAAGTTTTAAATAAACGGTTACTAGAAAATTTAATTACAGCCGGTGCCTTTGATTCCGTTCATAAAAATAGGCGTCAGCTTTTTGATTCTATTGATACAATTATCAAGCAAGGGCAATTAGCAGCAAAAGAAAAAGCATCTAAACAAGCAAGCTTATTTTCAGCGCCTAAAAGCCAGGCTGGTACAGATATTAATTTAGTTCAGTGCGCCGATTTTTCACCTGTTGATAAATTAGCAAAAGAATTTAATGCTCTTGGTTTTTACTTAACCGCCCACCCATTAGACATGTATAAAACAATTTTACCAAAACTCAATATCACAAATGCAAAAGATTTAAATGCGGTTGCAACAGAAAAAGCGACACTGGTAAATCTAGCGGGCGTTTTATTAACAAAACAGGAAAAAACATCAAAATCGGGCAAAAAATTTGCCTTTGTTCAATTTTCTGATGCAAGCGACACATTTGAATGTGTGTTATTTTCAGAAACGTTGAATAATATAAGGGAAAATTTAATAGAAGGACGTGCTTTTTATATGGAAGCGTCCCTTAAAAAAGATGTTGAAAATGATACATTCCGTATTGCCATCAATATGATGCAACCCCTTGATACGATGATTGGAAAGGGGGATCTTGTGTTGGGCATTGCGCATGACTTTGCCCATGTGCATGACTTGCTGGATACAATAAAACAACTACCAGTCGGTGATTCTGCCATCACATTAAAAATAAATAATCCAACACTGCCCCAAGTTATTATCAATTTGCCAAAACAAGTAAATTTAGGTTTTCAAGACAGAGAAAGATTGTTGAGCATGGTTTCCATATAAAAATAGCCCCATCATTAATTATTGGTAAAAATAATAAATTGAAATCTTTTCTAACAAAATATTATAAGGTTATATGAACCTCAAAATAACCTGTCTATCACGGATCCTCACTAGGTGGATTTTAAGTATGATTTTTTTCTAACATTTTCAATAAGCTTTTTTGTAGGTTGTAACAAAAAAGAGAGGCCGACAATAAAAAGAACCCTACCCCATTTAAAATAAGGGGCGGCATATATGTGCTGTGAATTGTATTTTTGGAAAATACTTTCAAACTTGCAGGCTGATGAAGCGTAAACCACCACTCAACAGAGTATTTAATAAAAGGCAAATTCACCAAACCAATAACCAATAAAATAGAGCCCATATTATAGTATGTCTCACTTTCCTCTGATTGGGTTAAATAGATATAACTTAAGTAAATAAGAAACTGTATAAACATTGTCGTCAGACGGGCATCCCATACCCAATAAGCGCCCCATGTAAATTTCCCCCAAATCATGCCCGTGGTTAAACTAATAATCGTCATAACAAGACCAGATATTGCCCAATTTTTTGCCATAATATGACACTGTGGCGTGCGCGTGATAAAACCCACAATTGCTTGAACCGCCATAATTGAATAAATACCAAGGGCCCACCAAGACGCTGGGACGTGAATATAAATGAATTTAAAAATATGGCCTTGATCGTAATCAGGCGGCAAGAAGAAAATAAGAATACCTGCAAAAAAAACCAATCCTAAACCAACATATAATAAAGGCTGTTTAACCGTTTTAACAATTGACATTAAAGTATTCGGTTTTACAATATGATAAAAAAACCATTTAAAATTATTCATATGTTATCTCCAATTTAATGTAGCAAATCAATTGCTGTTTTATTGGCGATCTGTATCCAAATATTTGGTGTCAATAAAATAAATAAGATGGCAGTAATTAAAGAAAATATAATGAGCTTAATTGTAGGTCCTGTTTGTTTTGCCGTTTGTGTATAGATTTTTTGCACAGCATCAATCATAAATGATTTTAACAAATTTAAATAATAAGCCGTTGCAATAACGGTACTCATAACGCCAAAAATAGCAATAAAGTAATGTTCCTCTAGTAAAACTGCATATAAAACATATGCCTTTGCTATAAAACCTGGAAGTGGTGGCAGCCCCGCTAAAGATATAATACCAAGACAAAATGAAAAACTTAAAAGCGGATACTGTTCAGACATACCTTTCAGATCATCAAAATTTTGTATCTCAAAACCCTTTTTTTTCATATACATCAGGGACGCAAAAATACCCATAATCGTCACCAAGTATATAAACATATAAAACCCAGCAGCAGCAAGACCAGCTTTTGTAAATTGAGCAACACCTAATAAAATAAACCCGATATTCATCGTCCCTGAATAGGCTAAAAACCGTTTAATCTTTTTTTGCCGCAGCGCGCCCATTGTGCCAAATAATACGGATAAGACTGAAAATATCAGTAACAAAGGCTTCCATATATATGAAAAATCAGGCAGAATTTGTGTTAAAAATCTTACATACAATACAAAAATTGCAAATTTTGGTGTTGTCGCTATCAGTGTCGTAATGGTTAGTTTTGTTCCCTGGTATATATCGGGCAACCAATAATGAAATGGTGCGGCACCAAGTTTAAACATGAACGATATCGTAATAAATAGGATCCCAATAATTGCAAGTGTCATATCTTGTTTATTTAACAGCAGGGCAGATAAATCAGTTGCAATATAATCAAAATGTGTACTGCCAGTAATCCC
>DPKF01000027.1 GCA_003542655.1 Holosporales bacterium | reverse complement strand
TTACACCCACACTAGCATTAGCGGCGGCTAACATTTGAGCGGATTGCACAGCATTTAAATTATTATCATCACCAAACTTTTTAACTATCTGTGCTGATTTATTTAACGCTTTGGTTTGCTCTATAGTTTTATTGTCGCCAAATTGAGAGTGTAATTGTTTGTTGTTGGATAAATGATTCGATAACTCTACGCTGCTATTTAAACTATCTGCCATGCTGATAGCTGACGACTCTGACTGGCTGATTCCTTTTTGATAGCTATTGCTGGCTTGTTTCGATAATTGGGAACTTTGGGTTTCTGCAAGATTAACCGATACTGGCACGTTGGAACCTGCAACATTTAAGATTTGTTGGCCACTGGCAGTTGTTGTAACATCGGTTCTGCCATCTGCTTGCTGAAAAGATCCGGTTCTGTAACTGGCCGCCCGACTATGACTTAACATGTTGGTGTTAGAACTTTGGATGTTGCCGTCACTTACATTACCAAAACTATAATTACCAGTTGCCGCCTCACTGGCAGCTGATGCTGCAACGCTTTGCGTAACTCCACTTAAAATCCCAGGCACACTGACAAATGAGCTCACCCCTTTAATAATGGCCACACATAAAAATGGAATGCTCATGGCAAGATACCCGGTCATCGCTGCAATATCAGCGTTAACATTGGCAAGACCAACCGAGCTTGCAATTGTCACCCCAAGCTCATTTGATACCGATAATGCTGAAATTGATTTGGAGCGAGCAGCGAGTGTCATGATATAATTTAAGATGGCATAAAGCGGTGCCCAGGTTTGCAGCCAAAATAATACTTGCACCCAGTTTTTTAAAAATGTCCAACCAAATGGCAACACTGCAAGTGGCACAATAAATAAAAATGCCCCATAGGCAATTGCCTCTAGTACCGCTTTCATCGTGGGCAAGGTTTCAGCGGCCATAGCTCCTAGGGTTTCGTAATTTGAGCGTTGCTGCAAATAAGCACGCCTTACCGCAAAATTTGGCGCATTACCTAAACTTGTTGATTTGTGCTCCAGCCCATCAACGACTGCATAAATCATCATATTTTGTTTTAAAATATCTTGTGCGGATTTTGACATGTTAGCCAGCGCCTCATATGCCAGCGGTAAATGTTGTAACAATTCGGTTCTGGGATTTAAGTAAGAGTTTTTACCAAAGATTTTTTTCCCAAAAATCGTAGCGGATGTGTTTAACTCTCTCTTCCATGCATGATTAAATTTAGCAACCCCTTCTTTACAAGTTATGATAGAAGGTTTGGCCGGCGGTTGATGATCTTTTTTTATATCTCGCCAAACAAATGATCGAACCGGAGAGGCATGCATTGATACCAGTCGCCAGATGTCATCACTATGGCGCAATTCCTCGATAGTATATTTGCGTCCCAACAGAGCATCATAAGCTACACATTGCCCTACAAATTGCCTCATGTTGTCAGCTAAATCCTCGTTGGTGATTCTAAAGGTTTTTGCTTGCTGTAATAAGTTAGAAGCAAAGACAGTGCCGGTTCGTTGATATTTTAAATCATCAGGTAACACAAATACTTTTTCTACTTGTTTGGTTATTTCATGGCCGATGGTGCTAATGCGACTTGCCACCATAGCCAGCCCATAGGGCACATGATCAACTTTGGCATGATAGCGGCTAACCGGATCTATGATCCAAACCGAAACTTGCGGCACAAACAACAATTGCATAATAACCGTCATTGGCACCAGCCAACTATTAATTGCCTTCATATAATCACCATAAATAGCATAAAGTGCCGCCCACAGGCCGCCAACTATCATGCTAATTCGAATCAATGGAATATACAGCGTACCAGACTGGGCATTGAGACAAATCGCAATCGCATCAAACACCCCTTTTAAAATTTCACCATTACCGTAAGTTGTAATTGAATACATATTTTCTCCTAAAACCAGTTGTTTTCGTTAGCAACACCGCCCAACATTACATGTAGTTGTTTTTCAATCACTTGGGTTGATTGAATCAACGATAAGATGTTATCCATTTGCTGGAAGGCACTAGTGCGCCGCATCACAACTTTTTCTCTGGCAAGTTTTAATTGCTGTAAAAAATTGTCGATTTGCTCGCCTTCAACTTGAACTGATTTCAGGTGAGTTACGCTATCGTGGACTAAATCAATAATATCCATTAAATATTTATATAAAATATCAAGCGCAATTAAATCACCATATTGCTCCACATTTAATGGCGATGTACCCTTGGTATAGGCAGTGGTTACATTTAGCATTTTATAAACTGGCAAGCGGGTGGCATTTAAAAAATCTTTTTCCACCTCAGTTATTGGGGTATCGTCATAAATTTTATCGATTAAAGTACTTAAGGTATGCTGTACCTTATAACGAAATCCATTGGCCGCCGGCAAATCAATTTCTTGTAACTTTGGATGTAAACATTTATCTTTAGTGTCGCAAACATAAACCGCCGTCTTGCCGCCATTTAATAAACCATTTAATACGCTATCTTGATCTAAATGAGCTGGCAACGTAGTTGGCATATATAAATCTTTGGGTTCGTCTTTCTCGGTTTTCTCATCAGCTATAATGCGATGATTGATAATCGAGCCCGTGAGCGTCATAAATAGTTCAGCAAGCTCGTTATCGCTGTGCAAAAAAGCATTGTTTTGCAGAGCTTTCCAAGTTAAGTTAAATTCCCCCACCAACATATTTTTATACCGCTCATCTGAGCCAAAATGCTGCAGAGTATCGTGCCTCCGGCCTTTGGTGCCACACTCATGCCGAGCTGCGGCCCAATCAGACATGCCCCCTAAATCCGTACCCATAGTTTGACATAAATGTTTGCTTGCTTGATCAGATTTTGGCCACACCCCACCTAAGATCGTAGCTGCCACCTCACAGCTGTTAATATTAAAATTATTAACTTTAGTTGAAATCGCATTTAATTCATTAACGATGTTATAAATTTGCGGACTTAAACTTTCCATCGCTAACATCATGGAGTAAGTGGCGGTTGCACTACCAATACTTTTTAAATAATTAACTAATGCTTGGCTACTGATATGTGAAAAACCACCATTCCAAGCATCAATACCACCACAACCAGCTCTATAGCCTGGTATTTGCATGGTTGCCAATTGGGCACTTTTAACTGAGTTGCGAGCCGACAGACTACCACCAGTATAGTAGCCTGCCGTTTGATCTTGAAAAGCACCGCCAGTTGATACATTGCTCTTCATGCCAACTGATGCAAAAAAATCTTTTAAATCATTGTCAATTGCAGCATGCGCTAGATTACTAATTAATATAATAATTAATATTGTTTTAATCATGATTGTCCTCTAATAACGACATAATTCTTGTTTCCATTTGATCAATTGATGTCATCCCGAAAGCCACAGGTAGTATGTGGAAAGTTGCCGGGTTCACTGCAAATAAGCTTGGCAAAGCGGTAACATTCCATTTGGCAGCCATTCCATTGTCTGGCATAAATTCGGGAAACGCTGCCACCCCACCACCATCTAAACTAATTGGTATAACTCTCCAATCGTATTGTTTAGCAAACCTTGCAACAATTGGAGCAAAATGATGGCAATAGCTACACTTACTGCTAAAGAAAAAAAACAGGCCGTAATCATTGCGTAATTTATAGATGGCACTTTTAATCTTGGATTGCTGATTGTCTAAATAAATATGCCGAGCTTTTTGATTGACCGGAAATTTTACCGTATTATCGAGCTCTGGATTTTGATAAACCACCTGCATCCATACGTTGGCAAAATGTTGCGATCGATCCATTAAA
>DPKF01000028.1 GCA_003542655.1 Holosporales bacterium | reverse complement strand
TTACACCCACACTAGCATTAGCGGCTGCTAACATTTGAGCGGATTGCACAGCATTTAAATTATTATCATCACCAAACTTTTTAACTATCTGTGCTGATTTATTCAATGCATTAGTTTGCTCTATAGTTTTATTATCGCCAAATTGAGAGTGTAATTGTTTGTTGTTGGATAAATGATTCGATAACTCTACGCTGCTATTTAAACTATCTGCCATGCTGATAGCTGACGACTCTGATTGGCTGATTCCTTTTTGATAGCTATTGCTGGCTTGTTTCGATAATTGAGCACTTTGGGTTTCTGCAAGATTAACCGATACCGGTACGTTGGAACCTGCAACATTTAAGATTTGTTGGCCACTGGCAGTTGTGGTAACATCGGTTCTGCCATCTGTTTGCTGAAAAGATCCGGTTCTGTAACTTGCCGCCCGACTATGACTTAACATGTTGGTGTTAGAGCTTTGGATGTTGCCGTCACTTACATTACCAAAACTATAATTACCAGTTGCCGCCTCACTGGCAGCTGATGCTGCAACGCTTTGCGTGACCCCACTTAAAATCCCAGGCACACTGACAAATGAGCTTACCCCTTTAATAATCGCTACACATAAAAATGGAATGCTCATGGCAAGATACCCGGTCATAGCTGCAATATCAGCGTTAACATTGGCAAGACCAACCGAGCTTGCAATTGTCACCCCAAGCTCATTTGATACCGATAACGCTGAAATTGATTTGGAGCGAGCAGCGAGTGTCATGATATAATTTAAGATGGCATACAGCGGTGCCCAGGTTTGCAGCCAAAATAATACTTGCACCCAGTTTTTTAAAAACGTCCAACCAAATGGCAACACTGCAAGTGGCACAATAAATAAAAAGGCCCCATAGGCAATTGCCTCTAATACCGCTTTCATCGTGGGCAAGGTTTCAGCAGCCATAGCACCGAGGGTTTCGTAATTTGATCGTTGCTGCAAATAAGCACGCCTTACCGCAAAATTTGGCGCATTACCTAAACTTGTTGATTTGTGTTCCAGCCCATCAACGACTGCATAAATCATCATATTTTGTTTTAAAATATCTTGTGCAGATTTTGACATGTTAGCCAGTGCCTCATATGCCAGTGGTAAATGTTGTAACAATTCGGTTCTGGGATTTAAGTAAGAGTTTTTACCAAAGATTTTTTTCCCAAAAATCGTAGCAGAGGTGTTTAACTCTCTCTTCCATTCATGATTAAATTTAGCAACCCCTTCTTTACAAGTTATGATAGAAGGTTTAGCCGGCGGTTGATGCTCTTTTTTTATATCTCGCCAAACAAATGATCGAACCGGAGAGGCATGCATTGATACCAGTCGCCAGATGTCATCACTGTGGCGCAATTCCTCGATAGTATATTTACGTCCCAACAGAGCATCATAAGCTACACATTGCCCGACGAATTGCCTCATGTTGTCAGCTAAATCCTCGTTGGTGATTCTAAAGGTTTTTGCTTGCTGTAATAAGTTAGAGGCAAAGACAGTGCCGGTTCGTTGATATTTTAAATCATCAGGTAACACAAATACTTTTTCTACTTGTTTGGTTATTTCATGGCCGATGGTGCTAATGCGACTTGCCACCATAGCCAGCCCATAGGGCACATGATCAACTTTGGCATGATAGCGGCTAACCGGATCTATGATCCAAACCGATACCTGCGGCACAAACAATAATTGCATAATAACTGTCATTGGCACCAGCCAACTATTAATTGCCTTCATATAATCACCATAAACAGCATAAAGTGCTGCCCACAGGCCGCCAACTATCATGCTAATTCGAATCAATGGAATATACAGCGTGCCAGACTGGGCATTGAGGCAAATCGCAATCGCATCAAACACCCCTTTTAAAATTTCACCATTACCGTAAGTTGTAATTGAATACATATTTTCTCCTAAAACCAGTTGTTTTCGTTAGCAACACCACCTAACATTACATGTAGTTGTTTTTCAATCACTTGGGTTGATTGAATCAACGATAAGATGTTATCCATTTGCTGGAAGGCACTAGTGCGCCGCATCACAACTTTTTCTCTGGCAAGTTTTAATTGCTGTAAAAAATTGTCGATTTGCTCGCCTTCAACTTGTACTGATTTCAGGTGAGTTACGCTATCGTGAACTAAATCAATAATATCCATTAAATATTTATATAAAATATCAAGCGCAATTAAATCACCATATTGCTCAACATTTAATGGCGATGTACCCTTGGTATAAGCAGTGGTTACATTTAGCATTTTATAAACTGGCAAGCGGGTGGCATTTAAAAAATCTTTTTCCACCTCAGTTATCGGGGTATCGTCATAAATTTTATCGATTAAAGTACTTAAGGTATGCTGTACCTTATAACGAAATCCATTGGCCGCCGGCAAATCAATTTCTTGTAACTTTGGATGTAAACATTTATCTTTAGTGTCGCAAACATAAACTGCGGTTTTACCGCCATTTAATAAACCATTTAATACGCTATCTTGATCTAAGTAAGCTTGCAATGTAGTTGGCATATATAAATCTTTGGGTTCGTCTTTCTTGGTTTTCTCACCAGCTATAATGCGATGATTGATAATCGAGCCCGTGAGCGTCATAAATAGTTCAGCAAGCTCGTTATCGCTGTGCAAAAAAGCATTGTTTTGCAGAGCTTTCCAAGTTAAGTTAAATTCCCCAACTAGCATATTTTTATACCGTGCATCCGAGCCAAAATGCTGCAGGGTATCGTGCCTCCGGCCTTTGGTGCCACACTCATGCCGAGCTGCAGCCCAATCAGACATGCCCCCTAAATCCGTACCCATAGTTTGGCATAAATGTTTGCTTGCTTGATCAGATTTGGGCCACACGCCACCTAACATCGTAGCTGCTACCTCACAGCTATTAATATTAAAATTATTAACTTTAGTTGCAATCGCATTTAATTCATTAACGACGTTATAAATTTGCGGACTTAAACTTTCCATCGCTAACATCATGGAGTAAGTGGCGGTTGCACTACTAATGCTTTTTAAATAATCAACTAATTCTTGGCTGCTGATATGTGAAAAACCGCCAGTCCAAGCATCAATACCACCACAACCAGCTCTATAGCCTGGTATTTGCATGGTTGCCAATTGGGCACTTTTAACTGAGTTGCGAGCCGACAGACTACCTCCAGTATAGTAGCCCGCCGTTTGATCTTGAAAAGCACCGCCAGTTGATACATTGCTCTTCATGCCAACTGAGGCAAAAAAATTTTTTAAATCATTGTCAATTGCAGCATGCGCTAGATTACTAATTAATATGATAATTAATATTGTTTTAATCATGATTGTCCTCTAATAACGCCATAATTCTTGTTTCCATTTGATCAATTGATGTCATCCCGAAAGCCACAGGTAGTATGTGGAAAGTTGCAGGGTTCACTGCAAATAAGCTGGGTAAAGCGGTAACATTCCATTTGGCAGCCAAACCATTGTCTGGCATAAATTCGGGAAACTCTGCCACCCCACCACCATCTAAACTAATTGGTATAACTCGCCAATCGTATTGTTTAGCAAACCTTGCAACAATTGGGGCAAA
>DPKF01000111.1 GCA_003542655.1 Holosporales bacterium | reverse complement strand
TTTATTGCCATACTTTTAATATGGCTGGCACCTATTCCTTAAGAAATGGTTAATCCCGAATTGAGGTTTAAAGCGTTTTAAGGTGTTGTTGATTGTTTATTTAAACGAAAGCGTCTGTCTTTAATTTTTTGTTGTAGTAACATAACAGCATATAGAAGGCCTTCCGCTGTGGGTGGGCAACCAGGGACATATACATCAACAGGTACAATACGATCACATCCGCGAACAACAGAGTATGAATAGTGATAATACCCACCACCGTTAGCGCAGCTACCCATAGATATTACCCAACGGGGCTCTGCCATTTGATCATATACGCGGCGTAGTGCCGGTGCCATTTTATTGGTGAGGGTTCCTGCAACAATCATCACATCAGATTGTCTTGGGCTTGGTCTAAAAACAACACCAAAGCGATCAAGGTCGTAACGACTGGCGGCTGTATGCATCATTTCAATGGCACAACACGCAAGACCAAAAGACATGGGCCATAATGACCCACTCTGCGCCCATGCAGCCAGATCATCTAGTTTTGCCATAACATAACCTTCGTTATTGACCTGATTTAATGTTGCTTGAAATAGACCTTTTTCGTCTTTCATATCTTTTGGTAAGTAGTGTTTCAGGTCTTGTAAACGGCTCATACTCTCATTATCCTATTCCCAGTCTAGGGCGCCTTTGCGCCATTCATAGGCAAACCCTAAGGCAAGCACTGTTAAAAAGAACATCATAGAATAAAACCCAAACATGCCAATACTTTTTAGGGAAAGTGCCCAGGGAAACAAAAGTGCAATCTCTAAATCAAAAATAATAAATAAAATAGCCACTAAATGAAAATGAATATGAAATTTATGGCGCGTATTTTCTAAAGGGGCATCAAAGGCATCAAATCCGCATTCATAGGGCGCATCTTTATCTGTGTATGCATTGCGTTTCGACCGCACCCAGGCGAGAAATACCATCGCAAGTGACAGGCTAACGGCAACACCCATGAAAATTAATACAGGTAAATATTGATTGTAATCAATCATATAAATATTCAAGTGTCCTTACTGGGTTTAAAGAGATGCTTTTACGCGGGAAATAACATCTTCTTTTTGCATCATGCCCATAAATTGGGCGACATTGTCTCCATCTTTAAATAAAATCATTGTTGGTAAAGACTGAATACCATATTTTGCAGAGATTGTTGGACAGTTATCAACATCAACTGAAACGATGTTAAAGTGTTCAGATTCTGTCGCTAAAACGTCCTCTAAAATAGGTGCTAGCATACGACATGGTCCACACCATTCTGCGCCAAATTTAACCAATACTGGTTTTTTAGCGTTTAAGACTTCTGCTTTAAATGTTGCGTCTGTAACTTCTTTCATAAAATTTCCTTTAAAATCGTTGCTAAGTACATGTATAGAGAATACATGGGTGAGCATAAATATTCAATATACTGCACTTACTCTGCGTGGGTTTCCGTGTATGGGTTATAATCATCACAAATTATAGAACGCTATTTAAAGCATCTTGTTTCCACTGGGGTAAATTGGAAATGTTTTGATCATTTTGCGATAGGGCTAAAAGCTCTGCAGCACTCAGCAGAAAATTTACTGGAATATCTAAGTTTTGGGCAGCTTTATTCACAGTTTCTTTTAACAATTTGTCAATGCTTTTTTTTATTTGAAAAGATTCTAAATCAAGGTCGATTGAAACTTTTCCTTCGAATAAATCACCTAAATATAAAAATAAATTTTTTCGCAAATCTTGGTGGCGCAATGCATACGATTTAGGGTCGTTGTGGCATAAAATTGCCTTATAGTCTGATTTTAGTAAGGGGTATGCTTTAAGTAAAACACACATAGTATGATCATTTATAATATGTGCACGCGGTTTGTCAAAAAAGATCGCTTGTCCCTCCCGCCATAATGCTAAGGCATAGAACACTTTTATATGATGATCGTCAATTAAATCGTGGCGACATTTTTTTAAAATATTTTCTGGCGACTGTAATATAATTGGCCATTTTTGCAGATCGTTTAAAAGATCCTGCGGCCAGTCTAAACGCCCTATATCCTTTAATTTTTTTTGTACAACAGGGTATAGTTTATAGATGGTTGCAGCATCTTCATAGGCGTAAGTTACAAGTGCATTATCTAGCGGTCTTTCCAGCCAATCTCCGTATCGATGAATTTTCTTCAATTGAATATTCAGATACGTGTCTGCCAAAGCTTCCAAGCTGACTTGCTGACCAAAGCCCAAAAAACCTGCGCTAAGCTGCAAATCGGATAGAGGATAAGGAACGTCCCCATAAATTTTATAAAATATTTCTAAATCTTGGCGGGCTGAATGAAAAACTTTAATAATGTTCTCATTAAATAACAATGGCTTTAAAATATCCAAATCACACGACAGCGCATCAATCACCAGCGTTCCTTTGCTATGGCCAATTTGAATGATACCAACTTTAGGGAAATAGCTGGATTGACGCACAAATTCTGTGTCAATAGATACATAAGCCGTGTTGCTATCGTATATTTTTTGGATCTGATCCTGTAAAATTTTTGTGGATGTAATCAGTTTAGGCATTCAATAATAATTTTTGTATGGGTTTATAGCATGTGCGGTGATATGGTGTAACGCCATATGTCTCTAGTGCTTTTTGATGATCTTTTGTGCCATAACCAGCGTTTTTACCCCAATTATATTCTGGGTGTATTATGCTAAGCTGCTGCATTAAACGATCACGCGTGACCTTTGCAATAATTGAGGCTGCTGCAATACTGTATGATTTTTGATCACCTTTTATAATAAGGGAAGTTGGAATACCAACTTTAGGGTCACGTATACCATCCATCAAGATATGTTTCGGTTTTGTACGTAAGTTTGCAACTGCGCGCCCAATGGTAAGAGGCAGGGCTTTTGCGAGTCCTAATTTATTGAATTCTGTAATATCCATTATATACACCGAATAAAGAACACTGTCATCTTGAATAAGTTTTTCATATATAGCTTCACGTTTTTTTATTGATAATGTTTTAGAATCGTTAATATGTACTAAAAGGTTTTGTGATATTTTTGTTTGATCTAAAATACATGCTGCTGCAACTAAGGGCCCAGCCCATGGTCCGCATCCTGCCTCGTCAATGCCTGCAATAAAATCACCATTATAGGAATTTTCCAAGTCAAAGCTTGGTTTGTATTTAATGGTGATCATTGGTTTTAGGCTTTAATTGCAGCTCTGTGTTCAACCACTTTATCAACAAGGCCAAATTTTACAGCCTCTGTTGCCGACATGAAATTATCACGTTCAAGAGCTGCTTCAATTGTTTTTAAATCTTGCCCCGTACGTTCAACATAAATATTGTTCAAATTTTTGCGCATATTTAAAATTTCACGTGCTTGTATTTCAATGTCTGTTGCTTGACCTTGTGCACCACCACTTGGCTGATGAATCATGACGCGTGCATTTGGTAATATAAAACGTTTGCCTCTTTGACCTGCTGCTAGAATTAGCGATCCCATAGAACAGGCTTGCCCTAAACAAAGTGTTGCAACTTCTGGGCGAATGTAATTCATCGTATCAAAAATAGACATACCAGATGTCACAACGCCACCCGGTGAATTGATGTAGATGTAGATATCTTTTTCAGGATTTTCTGATTCTAAAAATAAAAGTTGAGCGCAAATTAAAGATGCCATCTCGTCATAAAATTGTCCTGTTATAAAAATAATACGTTCTTTTAAAAGGCGAGAATAAATATCGTAAGCACGTTCCCCTTTACTGGTTTGTTCGACAACTGTTGGAACTAAAGTGTGTGCTTTAATAATGCTCATATGAACTCTCTTTTATATAAATTAATGTATACCTTCTATTGTGTCGTATGATCTAATTTTCGGCAAGTATTATACGTAAGAAATTTTATTTATAGAATAACTTCTGCCACCATTTGGTGTAGAGACTTCTACAATATCGGCAACAGTTTTGCTGATAATCGATCGTGCTAGAGGTGATGTTACAGAAAGTAAACCCTTTTTAATATCCGCCTCATCGCTACCAACAATTTGGTATGTTTTTATTTCAGCAGTATCATTGTCTTGTAATTCGACTGTTGCACCAAATTTGATGACATCACAATTCATAGCTTTTAAATGAATAACATCTGCGCGACTCGTTTTATCTTCAAGTTCAAGAATGCGCCCTTCAATAAAGCCTTGGCGTTCTTTTGCTGCATGATATTCTGCATTTTCAGACAAATCACCAAGCTCACGTGCATCAGAAATGGCACGAATAACACTTGGGCGCTCTACGTTTTTTAGGTG